>JBMLPO010000329.1:0-9832 GCA_049242065.1 Bacteroidia bacterium | reverse complement strand
AGACTTCTCAAATCAATAGCTATTTTGATTTGATAAGAGGAAAGGAAGACCAGTATTTAATTGATGCTGGCTGGGCATCATCCTTTAAAAATCGTTTAGGAGAAAACGGTATCGATACTACCAAATTGGTTTGGATTAGTCCAACAGATACTCCATATACCGAATTGCCGGGCTCACTTGGGGGAAAATTCAAGTTAAGAAGTGCATTGCATCAACCATGATTTTTTTACATTTGAAGTCCTAACACCAAGCATTAACCATGTCAACGGAAAAAATTTTAATCATTGGTTCAAATGGCCAAATTGGCTTAGAACTAGCCGCAACATTACGCAGCAACTATGGAACAGATCATGTGGTATGTAGCGATTTGAAAGCTCTAGATCATCAAGAAGGTCCATTTGAAATATTAGATGTTTTAGATAAGAACAGATTTCATGAAATTGTTAAAAAGCATGGAATTACACAGGTTTATCTCTTAGCTGCTTTATTAAGTGCTACTGCTGAAAAGAATCCAAAGTTTGCTTGGGATTTAAATATGAATGGTTTGTTTCATATTCTAGATGCGGCAAAAGAGGGATTGATTAAAAAAGTGTATTGGCCAAGTTCTATTGCGGTTTTTGGTCCGAGTACTCCAAGAGTAAATACTCCACAATATACTGTTATGGAGCCTAATACCATTTATGGAATTAGTAAACAGGCAGGAGAAAGGTTTTGTGAATATTACCATCAGAAGTATGGTGTGGATGTTAGAAGTATCAGGTATCCAGGTTTAATTGGGTGGAAGAGCGCCCCAGGAGGAGGAACAACTGATTATGCAGTACATATTTACCATGAAGCAATAAAAAATGCTTCCTATACAAGTTTTTTAGCTGCAGGTACTACACTTCCAATGATGTACATGGATGATGCCATTAGAGCAACAATTGAATTAATGGAAGCCCCTGCTGAACAAGTTAAAATTAGAAGTAGTTACAATGTTGCAGGAATGAGTTTCGATCCAGAAGGCATTGCTGCTAGCATCAGAAAACACATTCCTAATTTTACTTTGAGTTATAATCCCGATTTCAGACAAGCCATTGCTGATAGCTGGCCACAAAGTATTAATGATGCTGAAGCCCGTGAGCATTGGCATTGGAAACCTGAATTTGATTTAGATAAAATGACTGATGTGATGTTGAGTAATTTGAAGTAATCACAAAGGAATAAAACAAAATAGCCATTCGTATTACGAATGGCTATTTTGTTATTGAATGCTTTTACTTTTATTATATTCCTTGATACAAAAGGTGATGTGTTTATTATAAGGATCTAGCATCATATAGGTAGCTATACCATTTATTAAACCAGCAGCACTGATACCAATCCAGAATTCGGACTCTTTTTCTGTATAAAGAGCTATAGCAGTTGGAATGGCTGATAAAACATATAAACTTTGGCTTATAAATTTTATTCGTCTGGCCTTTTTAAATTCTTTGAATGCTTGAGGGTTGTTTCTAACAAGTGGTTTTAATTCTCTTAATTCAAGCGCATAACTATTTTTTACTGCATATATAGTTCCAAAGAAATTCACTGCTTGCAGGGTGTCTTTGTTGTTTTGCGCATAAGCATTTTGAATGGGAAGTAGTGCTAAAATGAAAAGGAAAGAGAAGATGGTTTTATGTAACATGGATTTTAAGTTGGTATCCATGTTAAACACCTAATTTAGCGGAGAGTTTGTCTGTTAAGGGTAAACTTATTTCTTGAATTTTATACCTTCGCCACAGCCACAATCAGAGCCGCAGTCTGTTGCTTTTTTCTTGAAGAAAATTCGTTTTAGAATAGAATAAACAGCTAAGCTAAAAATGATAAATACTGGAATAATTTGCCAATCAAAGCTCATGTTTTAATTATTTAAAAATGGGTTGTATTTCTTTTCTTCTCCGATAACAGTTGCTGGTCCATGTCCGCAGTAAACAATACAATCTTCTGGTAATTTAAATAGTTTCTGACGGATGGTATCTAATAAAACTTGGTGATTGCCGCCGGGTAAATCTGTTCTTCCAATGCTTCTACTAAATAAAACATCTCCTGCAATAACAAAGTTTTGCTTTTGGTTATAGAAACTTAGAGAGGCAATAGAATGACCTGGGGTAAATAAGATTTCGAAACTTGAGTTACCAAAACTCAAGGTTTTGGTTTCATCAATAAATACAAGTTCTTTCGGCATTTCTTTGGTAACAATTCCAAAAAAATCTGCCCATCTTCCTGTTTCTTCATAGGTTTTTAATTCTTCTTTATGCAAATGCAAAGGAAGATTCCAAGTTTCTGAAACAAAGTTATTACCTAAGATATGATCGATATGACAATGTGTATTGACTAATAAAACCGGCTTGAGTTGTTTGCCGAGGATAAAGTTTTTGAGTTCATCTTTTTCTTTTTGAGAATAACAACCAGGATCAACAATCATACACTGAAGTGTTTCATCCCAAATCACATAGGTATTTTCGTGAAAGTCGTTGAATTCAAATTGTTTTATTTCCATTGCCATCTTTATCTAAAGGTTTGCAAATATACAACTATTTTAAGGCACAGGGTCGTGGCCATGCCCACCCCAAGGCCCACAAGAGCTGATTCTTTTGAGGGTAAGCCATAAGCCCTTAATTGGTCCGTGTTTTTGAAGGGCTTCAATGCCGTACTGACTGCAAGTTGGGGTATATCTGCAAGAATTAGGCAATAGTGGAGACAAAAAGATTTGATAAATCTTGATGAGTACTACGAAAGGAAAACTAAGAATTTTTTTCAAGTTGAACAGCTAGTTTTTGAAGTGCTGAAACAAAGATATCTTGGGAACGATTAAAATCCATTTCATCTGGGCCTTGATAAAAAACAGCTAAGGCGATTTTGATTTGTTTAACTTGAAGAATTTGGAGAAGTGGATTTTTATGAAGTCGATAGAATTCTCGGATTTGCCTCCTGATACGGTTACGGGTATGGGCTCTTTTGAATCTTTTTTTGGGGCAAACAATGATTATTCTGCAAGCTGCGTCTAAATCATCTTCAATTTTTAACCAAACCAATCGGAAGGGCGCGACATGGAAAGACGGATTGCCTTTTTGAAACAAGGCATTGATTTGGTTCCTATTGGATAAGCGTTCAGCTTTTGTGAGTTTAAACTCTTCCATGCAAAAAAAAATCCGGCAAAACCGGATTCAATTTTTTATTCGCATCAACAATCAGCGATAATTGAGTTGGGCTCAATTATTTTTTATGACGCTTTTCGTCTGAAACGGTTAATTTTTTACGACCACGAGCTCTGCGAGCAGCCAAAACTTTTCTTCCAGAGGCACTTGCCATTCTTTCACGGAATCCATGTTTGTTTCTTCTTTTTCTGATCGATGGGTTATAGGTTGGTTGTGCCATGACGTCTAAATTTTTAAGGACTGCGAAGATAAGGGGATTTTTTATCTCTGCAAATATTTTCTTCTTTCCTGAATAATTTTTTCCCTGTTTTTCTTCCTTTTCTGTGAATTTTCCAAAAATTAGGAAGTGCTGAAGAGAGAATCAGCTCTAAAAAAAAAGAGTGTCGAATTTCGACACTCTTTTTTAGTTCTGTTCTTCTAAAGATTAGTGAGCAGCTTCAGTTGAAGCAGCAGCAGTGTCAGTTGAAGCAGCAGCTGAATCAGGCATCATAGATGCTTCTAAAGCAGCTAAAGAATCAGCAGTACGAGTAGCAGCTTCGATGCTATCAGCGATTCTTTTTTCTTCCATTTTCTTTTTTTCTTCAGCTGAAGGACCACAAGCTACGATAGCCAACATAGCAGATGCAGCAACGATTGATAATACTTTTTTCATTTTGCTTTTAAATTAATTTGTTTCTAAAATTCGGTGCAAATATATGGGTTAGTTTCAAATTACCAAATACTTAACTATTTTTTTCTAAAATAAATTGTAATTGGACATCCTTTGAAATCATATGCATCTCTGAGTTTGTTTTCCAGATAGCGTTTATAACTTTCATTGATGTATTGAGGAAGGTTGCAAAACATCACAAATTTTGGATTTCTACCCGGTAATTGAGTTACATATTTAATTTTAACAAATTTACCTTTTACTGATGGAGGCTGATTGGCTGCGATTACTTCTCCAAAGAATTCATTCAATTCTGAGGTTGAAATTCTTCTGGTTCTATTTTCATAAACATGAAGCGCTTCTTCAATTACTTTAAAAATTCTTTGCTTTTCAACTGCCGAAATAAATAAAATTGGCACATCATCAAAAGGTTTCAACCTTTCTTTTATAGCCAATTCGAATGTTCTGGCAGTTTTGGTATCTTTTTCAATCAGGTCCCACTTATTCACCAAAACCAATAAGCCTTTGCTGTTTTTTACGGCAAGGTTCACCAAGTTTAAATCTTGTTGATCTACTCCAACTGTTGCATCAATTACCAAGATTGCCACATCACAGTCTTCCAAGGCCCTGAGTGATCTCATTACTGAGTAAAACTCAATATCTTCTTCTACTTTCTTTTTGCGGCGAATACCGGCAGTATCAACCAGTATTAATTCTTTTCCGTATAAATTATAATGGGAGTGAATGGCATCTCTTGTAGTTCCAGCTATATCAGTTACAATATTTCTGTCCTCACCCAAAAGGGCGTTTACAAGTGAAGATTTCCCTACATTGGGTCTGCCAACTACTGCTATTTTAGGTAATACCACTTCCTCTTTTTCTACCAAATCCTCATCTGGAATGAGGTTGATAATGGCGTCAAGCAAATCTCCAGTTCCACTTCCACTAGTTGAAGAAATCATATGCATTTCTTTGAATCCTAATCTATAGAATTCTGCAGCTTCGTATTGTTTTTCAAAGCTGTCAACCTTATTGGTAACTAAAATAACAGGCTTTTTACTTCTTCTTAAAAGGTCGGCAAATGATAAATCTAAATCGGTAACTCCGGTTTGCACATCAACCATAAACAAAAGCACATCAGCTTCTTCAATGGCAATTTTCACTTGTTCTCGTATGGCAGATTCAAAAATATCAGCGCTACTAGGAACATATCCTCCTGTATCAATTAATACAAATTCTCTTGTTTGCCACTCGGCCTTTCCGTAATGACGGTCTCTGGTAACGCCGCTAAAGTCATCTACAATGGCTTTACGGTCACCCATAATACGATTAAAAAGGGTAGACTTACCCACGTTTGGTCTTCCAACTATTGCAACAATGTTTCCCACTCTCCAAAAAAATTTAGCCTGCAAAGCTAAGTAAATTAAATGGATTCAGGAGAATTTGTTTGAGAAGGACTTATGAAAAACTATTGAAAATGAGGCTTATTCAGTCTCGTAACCGAATTGTTTTAGGGTTCTATCATTATCTCTCCAGTCTTCTTTTACCTTCACAAAAGTTTGAAGGAAAATTTGTTTTTTGAAGAACAATTCTAAATCTCGTCGAGCTGCAATTCCCATGTTTTTAATGGCAATACCGCCTTTTCCAATCAGGATAATTTTTTGGGAAGCACGCATTACATATATAACTGCGCTAATTCTAATAATTTTTTCTTCTTCTTTAAAACTTTCAATTTCCACCTGAACGGAATAAGGAATTTCTTCTTTGTATCGAAGTAAGATTTTTTCTCTAATGATTTCAGAGGCAACAAATCTTTCGCTTTTATCAGTTAATTGGTCTTGGTCGTAAAATGGAGCCCCAACTGGCAAGTAATTCATCAATGATTTTAGAATGATGTCCATATTAAATTGGTTACTAGCAGAGGCTGGGATGATTTCTTTGAAAATTTCGAATTTTTTCCAGAATTCAATTTTAGCTACAACTTCTTCTTGTGAATGCTCATCAATTTTGTTGAGGATACATAAAACTGGCGTTTGAATGAGTTTCAGTTTCTCAATTAACTCTGGCTCTTCATTGTATTCATTGAAGTCAGTCATGAATAAAACCAAGTCACAATCTGCCAAACTTTCATTCACAAACTCCATCATACTTCCTTGTAGTTTGTATTTAGGTTCAATGATTCCTGGAGTATCTGAGAATACAATCTGGCATTCATCTGTATTGTAAATACCTTTAATTCGATGCCTAGTGGTTTGAGCTTTTTGAGTGGCAATAGAAAGTTTTTCACCAAGTATTGCATTGAGTAAAGTTGATTTACCTACATTAGGTTTGCCTATTATGGCAACGAATCCAGATTTGAATGACATACTGCAAAGAAAAGGAATATTTCTTTAGGGATGCTGATTTCGTTTGCCAAATAGCACAATAACAGAAGCAAAACAAATCCCACCAACCAATAATTGTTGGGTGTTTGTGAGTTTTAAATTGATGCCCGGACTGATTTCAAGCAGGGTATAAGGACTGAATTCATTACCTGAAATCAACATAAGTGTTCCAATGAACAGACTAATTATTGCAATGATAATTAATCCTAGAACCCGGAATTTCTCTTTTAGTGATGAAATCATACTGCAATTTGAATCAATAAATCAACAAAAAATATAATGAAATGAACCAAATACATTGAATTTTGGTGAATTGTGAGTTAAAGTGTACGTTCTCTTTTTTTTGCATAAATTGGACTTCAAATTTTATTGGATGGACCATTTGATTTCAATTCCGGAGGAGGATTATTTATATGTACAAACTTCATTGATTTCAAATGCAGGATTGGGTTTATTTACTGCTATTGATATATATAAGGATGAAATCATTGCAGAATTTAAGGGTGAAGTTTTGAGCCAAAAGCAGGCCAATTTGCGTGTGTTAAATAGAGTTGATCAATATTTTATGAATCTACCAAATGGTTCAATTTTCGACACTTCTCTGGTAAAAGGTTTTGCCAAATATGCCAATGATGCTGAAGGATTAGGCCTATCCAATTTCCGAAACAATGCAAAAATTCAAATGGAAGGTTTGAATAAAATTTGTTTAGTAGCCAAAAGAAAAATCAAAGCAGGGGAGGAGATATTTTGTTCATATGGGAAATTGTATTGGAAAAAACATCGCCCAATTTAAATTACTTCAAATTGTTTTTTAATTCAATCCATTTGGAGAGGTATTTTTTACTTTGGTTGAGTTCATGTTTGAGTATTTCACCTATAAAGTTTTGTGTTCTGATTTTCCCTAAGCTATCTAATGAATTGAGGGTTTTTTCAATCAGATTTTTATCAAACAAAGCTTCATCAAAGTTTTTTATCAAACAATTTTTTCCAATGGAAACAGCCTGCTCCCAATACCTCTCATCTTCGTACAATTTGATGGCCTCCATGGCAAAATCTTCAATTGAATCTTGAATAAAGCTTGGCGAATTTTGTGTTTCAAAAATTCCTTCTGCCCCAAATGAGTTGGTAACTAAAGCACATGAATGATACATGGATTCAAGTATTTTACCTTTTAAACCAGCACCAAATGGCATTGGAGCAAGTAAAACGCGATGCTGATTAAAAACATCGGCAGTTGTTTCTGCCCTTCCTTTAACCAGAAAACTTGTTTTATTCTGGTGTAATTGTTGGATGCTAGGAGGCAAATAAGCGCCATATATATGAAGTTCTGCATGGGGAAGTTCTTTTTTTATCATGGGCCATATTTTTTCTTTTAGCAAATAGACTGCCTGAATATTTGGTTCATGAAAAAAATTACCAATAAAAAAGAAATGGTTTCGCTTTTGAAAAGGAGTTTTATTTTGAATGTTCTCTGTATCGAAAACGATGGGTAGATATAAAAGTAAATCTTCAGGAATATGAAATGTATTTTTTAAAAGATGCATTTCATACTTTGATATGATAAGGGTGAAATCACATCTGAAAATCGAGGCAATTTCTCTTTTTGTTAAATCGGAGAATAAGTGAGCCTCTATAGATTCACCATTATTTTTGAAAGCTAATTGTCGCGCATGCCTCAAAAAATGTAGGTCTTCGGTATCTAAAATTCTCAATGCATTTGGACAAAATTCTGCAAGTCTCCAACCAAATTGTTCTTCTGTCATGTACCTATCAAATAGCACTACATGTGGATTTAATTCTTGTATGAAAGAATTGAATTCAGGGTGATTGAGTTTAATCTGACTTGTAGTAACTCCGATTGAATTCAATGGGAATTTAAACTCAGAATCTGCCGCTGCAGTAGCAAAATGTATGTGAAAATGATGAAGTTTAAAGTAATGAATAAGTTGCATCATTCTGGTACCAGCCGCAGAAGAATTAGGTTCTGGCCAAACTGAACCAATGATGAGTAATTGGAGATTTGCATTCATTCCTTACAAAGAAAAGAAATAAAGTGATTGCTTTTTTGAATTTGAAAAGGGGTAAATTTGTTGCTATGTTAGGATTAAAATTGAGTACCGACCCAAGATGGGTAAATATTGTAGAATCGAATATTGAAGAAATATTAACCGACCATGCTTGGTGCGAACAAAAGGCCGCAACCAATGCCATTACCATCATCACACAGAATTCAGACCATCAAGATTTAGTGAGTGATTTATTAGCTATTGCAAAAGAAGAAATTGAACATTTTAATCAAGTTCATGAATTGATTAAACAGCGAGGCTTGAAATTAGGTAGAGAAAGAAAGGATGAATATGTGAATGATTTGGTTAAATTTTTAAAGAAAGATGGAAGTAGACAACAATCTTTTTTAGATAGACTTTTATTCTCGGCTATCATTGAAGCAAGAAGTTGTGAACGTTTTAAAGTACTATCCAAAAATATACAGGATCCAGATTTAGCGAAGTTTTATCATGATTTAATGGTGAGTGAAGCGGGGCATTATACAACCTTTTTAAATTATGCAAGGAAGTATTGTGGTGAACTTGATGTAGAAAAAAGATGGCAAGAGTGGTTGAATTATGAAGATAGTATTATAAGGAACTATGGCAAGAGAGAGACTGTGCATGGTTAGGAATTAGAGTATCTAAGCTAGCTAGTTTACATCTTGATCTTTTTCTATATTATTTACTAATTCATCAAGATTTACAGTTTGAGATTTCTTTTCTTCATCGTTTAATTCCTTGTATTCTTCCATTGATTTTTCTATAGACGCAATTTGCTCTTGTATTTCATCCTCATCAAATGCGAAAAATGTCATTTCATAAAGACAATGTGAAATGATTTCTAACTCATCAAATTCATCCAAAGTATTTTGACTAATATTCATTCCAAGCCATTCATTCCATTTGGTGGATGCTAATGAATAAGTATCAGGACTTGAATTTTGGTCATGATTTCTTTCACACCCAGAAACATCAATATAAAAATCGGAATCTTCAGAACCTATTTTGGTTAGAACAATCTCTAGATCCATATTTATAGATTCCAAATTTTGGAGATTTTCAAACACATTTTTGTATTCTGCCAACAAAGTTTCTTCATCAGGATATAGGCTTAAAAAAGTACTTTGAAGGCTCAACCAATTATTGCTTTTTATTAAATCAATAAGTTTCATAGCAAGATTTTTAGAACGAATTTAATATTAAAGACTTTAGATTATTAAGTTCAGCTTCAATAAATGAATTGGTTATAGGGGGCTTATTTATTAGAAGTAAATCCAACATAAATCTTTTGGAATTTAAGAGATTAATGAAATTAGTAGTAGAATTTTTCTTTGTGGCACAAAAGCAAGTGCCCCTGTAAGGGTTTTTTGTTTTAATGTTTCAGAGGCATTTAGATGCAAAAGCCATCAGAACTTAAACCTACATCCGTTTCTTAGCCGAATGACGAATTTGATCTCTATGAATTAGTAATTCAAAAGTTAAAGACGCAAAAAAACCAGCCTAAGCTGGTTTCTTTTTTTGTTGCGGAGGCAGGACTCGAACCTACGACCTTTGGGTTATGAGCCCAACGAG
>JBMLPO010000328.1:0-1220 GCA_049242065.1 Bacteroidia bacterium | reverse complement strand
ACTTTCTACTTTAAATTATCATGATATTTTAAACCATCACTTTAAATTATCATGATTTTTTAAAGTATATTTGAACTATTATGTTTAATCGAAAACAAATTTTAATAGATTCTGAAAATGAAAGTTTGTTTCTTTGGGGTGCAAGACAAACAGGAAAAAGCACCTTATTGAATCACCTTTTTCCTGATGCTTTGTTGTTTGATTTATTACTTTCTGATGTTTACGAAAGGTTATCAAAAAATCCTTCGGTTTTCAGAGAAATCATATTGGCAGATCATCAAAATAAAATTGTTATTGTTGATGAGATTCAAAGAATACCTGAGTTACTTAATGAAATTCATTGGCTTATTAGTAAACACCAAATCTGTTTTATATTAAGTGGTTCAAGTCCAAGAAAAATTATCAGGGGTGGTTTTAATCTGCTTGGAGGAAGGGCATTGAGGTATGAATTATTTCCATTAGTAAGCAGTGAAATTCCGGAGTTTGACTTATTAAAAGCATTAAACAACGGATTGATTCCACGGCATTATTTAGCATCAAACCCCAAAAAACTAATTGCTGCATATATTGGAAATTATTTAAAAGATGAGATAGCAGCTGAAGCCAAAATTAGAAACATACAAAACTTCTCCAGGTTTCTTGAAGCAGCTGCATTTAGTAATGGAGAAATGGTAAACTTCTCAAATATTGCAAGCGATTGCGGCGTATCAAGTCCTACCATTAAAGAATATTTTCAAATATTAGATGATACTTTGATAGGAAAATTTGTTCCAGCCTTTCAAAAAAAGCCAAAACGCCGTGTTATAACAGCGCCCAAATTCTATTTTTTTGATATTGGTATTGTTAATCACTTATTAAAGCGAGGTGAAATACAATTCGGAAGCGAAGTATTTGGCAATGCTTTTGAACATTTTATTTATATGGAACTGCATGCTTATAGTCAATACTCCGGAAAAGAATTTCCCATTTATTATTGGCGAACCACTTCTCAAATTGAAATAGATTTTGTTTTAGGTGAACATGAAGTTGCACTAGAAGTTAAGTCTTCAAACAATATTAGCTCAAGACATTTAAAAGGCTTAAAAAGTTTTTCTGAAGAATACCAAACCAAACAATTGATAATGGTTTGCAATGAACCATTTCCCCGACTCATAGACAATATCCTGCTATTACCTTGGAAGAATTTTCTTGAAAAATTATGGGCTGGTGAGGTGATTTAA
>JBMLPO010000327.1:0-2667 GCA_049242065.1 Bacteroidia bacterium | reverse complement strand
GTATCCTTTACCATTATTAATCAAACTATCAAAATTAGGTGCACCAAATTGAGCTCCATAATTTAAAACGGAAATAGTTGAAGGATTTTGGGTAACTGGTACATTATATAAATCTTGATAATAAGCTTCTGTTTTAAACCTTACTTCATTACCTATCATCATTTCATAACCTAAAACAAAGTGATGTGCTTTGGTCATTTCTAAATTTTTGTTGGTAGAAGAATATACCCTATTGATGGTATCTAAAAGTGTCTTTTCAAAATAAGTAATCATGGGTTGAATTTGCGAATGATGCCCATAACCAAAACTAATAACTGATGATTTTCCAAACTGATATCTTAAACCTGCACGGGGATCAAAACCATTGGTATTATTGAGAAAATAATGGGTATAATGTAAACCAGCATTGAAGGTTAATTGTGTATTGATTCTATAATTCCAATTGATATAGGATTGGGTTAAAAATGTAGCCTCTTTAAAATCTAGTTGTGTTCTATAGGTGTTTAAAGGGTTCACATAAACACTATCGAAACTGCTACCATATTGCCTACTTGCTATTACCCCAAATTTAATTGCATTTCTTGCATTGATTTTAGCATTGTAATATGAATGGATAGAGAGTTTACCAAATTCTGAATTCGAATTAAACTGATAGAACTTTTCATTACTTGAACTCAATGTATCTACCCTTATTCTATTACCTTCACCAGAAGCAGTTAATACGGTTTTGATAAAAGAGTTTTTATTTAATTGATAAATATTAGTGATACCAAAAACACCCATTCTACTAGTAAAATCAATGTCTTGAGGCTGTGCCTCTTTTTTCCTATCGGTTTCGTTTTTATCTGAATCCAATAATTTGGTTGAACTGGTTCCACCAATTCCCCATACACTCCAATTTCCTGTTTTTGTATTTGAGAAGTTTACTTTAAAAGTAGCATCCTGATAAAAAGGAATACCAGAATCACCAAATTTAAAACCCAATGCATCGAAGAATGAAAGTGTAGAATATCGATAAGAAGCCAAGTAGCTAGATTGACCATTTTTAATAGGACCTTCAGCCAATAACTCCAAACCATTGAATCCTATTTGTCCAATGAATTCATGTTTCTCATTGTTTCCATTTCTGATTTTTAAATCGAAAACACCTGCATTGGCATTGCCATATTCAGCAGGGAAAGCGCCTGTTAAGAAATCGGAATTTGCTAAAGTATTATTGTTTAAAATACTTACCGGACCACCATTTGCACCTTGATTGGAAAAGTGATTGGGATTGGGAATATCAGCACCTTCTAGTCGCCATAACAAACCTAAAGGAGAATTACCACGAATTACAATATCATTTCTTTGATCATTGCCTCCACCGGCAACACCAGCAAAATTTGCTGCCATACGTGAAGGGTCTTGCAAGGCTCCGGCATAACGAGTAGCCTGATCAATGGTAAAACTTCTTCCCGAAACCAGCACCAATTCATTATTAGGAGCTGCTTTATTTGCTTTGGCGGTGATAATAAGTTCCTTTGCTGAGACCACTTTTTCAGCCAATTCAATATTCAACACAACCTCCTTTGCAGAATTGATAATGATATCATTGATCATCCTGTCTTCATAACCAACATAAGAAATCTTCATTGATTTTCTTCCAACAGGTACATTTAAAATACGGAATTTACCTTGTTCATCGGTAGCAGCACCATAAGTTTTGGTATCATTAATTACCACTACAGTTGCACCAACAAGAGCTTGCTTGCTGTCTTTATCAAGCACAACGCCTCTAACAGTTTGAGTTAATTCGGCTTTCTGAGCAAAAGTTAAAACAATAGAAAAACAAAGGAATAGAAATAGGAATAATCTTTTCATGGTTCAATATTTAATGATACAAAATTGAATCAAGAAAAGCTAAACGAAGCCAGGAATCCGACCAAACGTATTAAAAGAAGACTGAAGTGAAAGAAGTAGAAGAAGAGTTTAAAAATTAGTTCACCGCAACCACACTTTTGATATCAGGTATAGCGGCTTTCAAACCACTTTCAATCCCTGCTTTCATGGTCATATGACTCATGCTGCAACTGCTACAATTGCCAATTAACCTTAGGCGCACCTCCATATCATCTGTTAACTCTACCAATTCAACATCGCCACCATCGGCTTGTAGAAAAGGGCGCATACCATTTAGGGCAATTTCAATTTTAGCCATTAAAGAATCACTCATGCTTGTTCTGCTGGTTTAGGGTTTGCATTTAAAACGGCAATCTGACGGGCTACCTTTTCTCCGATTTGGAAGAAAGCCTTTTGCACAGGACTATCTGTTTCCATCACGGCAGGTTTTCCGTTGTCGCCACCTTCACGAATATCCATATAAATTGGCACTTCACCTAAGAAAGGAACATCTAATTCATTCGACATGGTTTTACCACCACGATTACCGAAAATATAGTATTTGTTTTGAGGCAATTCCGCTGGTGTGAAATAGGCCATATTCTCAACAATTCCTAAAATAGGAACTTTAGTTGGAGTCATGTTAAACATGGTTGCCGCTTTATAAGCATCTGCAAGGGCAACGGCCTGAGGAGTAGTTACCATTACAATTCCAGTTAATGGCACTACTTGTAACATGGTTAAATGAATATCACCGGTGCCTGGAGGTAAATCCAATATTAAATAATC
>JBMLPO010000326.1:0-5289 GCA_049242065.1 Bacteroidia bacterium | reverse complement strand
ATCTTGGTCGTAATCTTTGATGAGATTCACCGAAAAGTTTGTACTGATATACTTGGTAGTTTTTAAGGTAAGATTTGCATTAAAAATATGAACAAATGCATTGGGTTTACTGGCATTAAAATAATCAAAGTTTACCATGTACCTCCATTTGAGGTTGACATTCTTAACCAGTTCTTTGTCGAAATTGATGATATACTGTAAAACTGCCTGATTTCTCAATCGATCACCTGGTTTTTCTAAACCGTACAATTGGGCATTAGATATATTTTTATCTAAAACAAAAGTTTGACGTAAGGTTCCCACTCCAAATCGCATTTGTAAATAAGAAACTGGTTTGTACTCCATACCAAACGAAGAAGTGAGATAGGCTGGAGCAAACAAGTTAGACACCAAAGAATCGGCTTTTGGATCGTTTACAGTTTTTAACTTAGCATCAAAACCTTCCATGAATTGAGTAAGAAAGTTCACAGAAGCAAAAGCATTCCATTTGCTGCCAATTCTGTAGCCAGCTTTGAAATCATAGAAAATTCTATCTGCATTTTTTCTGGCCTTATCTCCTTGATTTTCTAGGAAACCCAAAGCCATTTGTAAATCACTTCTAAAACTCCATTTTGGAGATTCATGCGTTGCTGAATGGTTCATAAACCAACCTGCTGCATAAGAATTCACACCTCCACCTTTCCAGTTATCGCTAAAGGTTGCTTGGTTTAAATTGATACCAGTTTGAAAATTATGTTTCCAAGGATTTTTAGGAATGGAATCTGTTTGTGAAAAAGCAGGAATTGCAATGAATATGCTAAAGATGAGGTAGAGGTTTTTCATATGAATTAGTTGATTTTAAGCATTTCTTTTAGTTTTTGAATTACATAGTCAATCTCCGATTTGGTATTGTGTTTTCCGAAAGAAAAACGAACAGATGGCCTATCAGGACTTACTTTTAGCGCTGTTAAAACATGGGATCCAATATTTGAACCTGAAGAGCAAGCGCTACCACCTGATGCGGAAATACCTTCAATATCTAATTTAAAAAGTATCATTTCAGCAATAGGTGTAGGAGGGAAGTTTACATTTAAAACTGTAAATAAAGACCTGCCTTCCGCGTCACCATTGAAAAGAACTCCAGGAATATGAGCTCTCAACTGTTCAATCATGTAAGTCTTTAAACCTTGCATGTGTTTTGAATCAGCCTCTAAGTTTTGAATTGAAATCTCAAGCGCTTTAGCTAATCCTACAATACCTGCAGTATTTTCTGTACCACCTCTCATATTTCTCTCTTGGGCACCTCCTGAAATAAAAGGATGAATTTTATTCTTCGAGTTGATATAGATAAAACCAGAACCCTTAGGGCCATTGAATTTATGCGCAGCGCAAGCCAAAAAATCAATATGCGTCTTGCTTAAATCAATGGGAATATGACCAATTGTTTGAACAGTATCACTGTGAAATAAGGCATTGTATTGCTTACATAATTCACCTACACGGTCTATGTCTAATAAATTTCCGAGTTCATTATTTGCATGCATCAATGAAACCAAGGCTTTTGGATTTTGCTGCAACAGGGTTTCTAAGTCAGCTAAATCAATGTGCCCATTTTCGAGTAATTTAACCAAGTGAAATTTAACTTTACCTGATTTTTCTAATTCCTCGCAAGTATGCAAAACGGCATGGTGTTCAATTGGAGAACTGATGATATGTTCAATACCTAAATCCTCAACCGAACGCCTAATTGCCATATTATCGGCCTCGGTTCCACCTGAAGTAAAGAAAATCTCTCCAGGTGTGCATTTTAAAATAGAGGCAACGCTTTTTCTAGCATTTTCAATAATGGTTCTCGCTTTTCTTCCGTGAGCATGTGTAGAGGATGGATTTCCAAATTCCTCTTTTAGAACTTGACTCATGGCATCAACCACATCTGGATGGATAGGAGTGGTGGCCGCATTATCCAAATAAACCAACATATTATTTTCCAATTGTATGATAACCGATCATTTTATAAACCAATTTCGCCATGGTATATTCTGTTAAAATATTTCCTTTAACAGGTGCAATTTCAACCACATCAAAACCTACAACTTGTTTTTCTTGGAATACTCTTTTTAAGAAGTTCACTGTTTCATTCCAAAACAAACCATTTGGTTCAGCAGTACCCACTGCAGGAACAATGCTTGGGTCGAAACCATCGGCATCAACGCTGATATAAACTTGATCCCCTAAAGATTTTAAAGCTTCATCAGCCCAATTAGGATTGTTTCTTACCTGATGTGCGTAGAAAGTATGGATATTGTTACTCTTCTTAATCAATTCAGCTTCTTCAATACATTGAGCTCTAATGCCAATTTGAGTCAATGGTACCTCTAAATCATGAACCCTAGCCATAACAGAGGCATGAGAAAAAGGATTATTGTGGTATTCATTTCTTAAATCACTGTGCGCATCTATTTGCAGTACATGTACATTGGGTACATATTTTTTAACAGCCATAATTGTTCCTAAACTAATGGTATGTTCAGCACCAAGTGTAATTGGGAACTTACCATCTTTGAGTAATTTAGCTGTTTTCTTTTCAATCAATTTAACAGCTTGTAAATTCACTAAGCCATCAAAATCCATTGGCTCTAGTGTACAAATTCCGCCTTTTTTGTAGGATTCTTGATCCAATTCTTCATCATATAATTCAACAAATTGAGAAGCTTTAATCATAGCAGCAGGACCCTTATAAGAACCAGCCAAATAGGAAGATGTATATTCGTAAGGAGCTGATTGAATTACATATTTTGAATCTTCATAGGAATAAAGTTCCTTTTCAGCAATGGCCAAAAAATTCTTTTTGGAATTATAGTATTTCATTATCGTTAAAATATTTCAGTTGGGATTTCAAATTCATTGTCAACATCTGTTAAAACAAAAGGTTTTCCTTTGGTTACACAAATGGTATGTTCAAATTGTGCAGATAATTTTCCATCAATGGTTCTCGCTGTCCAGCCATCATGTCTATCAACTTTACTTCTGGCTTTACCAGCGTTAATCATGGGTTCTATGGTGAATATCATACCTGGAGCTAAGATTGGTCCAGAATTTTTCTCAGCTACGTGACAAATTTCAGGTTCTTCATGGAAACGAATACCAACGCCATGTCCACAAAATTCATACACAACTGAATATCCAAATTGAGTTGCATATTTATTAATTTCAAAACCAATATTTCCAACAAAATTCCCTGTAAAACATTGTCTGATTCCAATGTTTAAGCATTCTTTGGTAACTTCTACTAATTTTTTAGCATGATCTGTAACTTGTCCTACCATAAACATTTTGGAAGTATCTCCAAAATATCCATTTAAAATGGTGGTTACATCTACGTTAACAATGTCTCCATCGCGAAGTTCGTATTTGCCAGGAATACCGTGACAAATTACATCATTTACAGAAATGCATGACTCTTTCGGGTAACCATGGTAGCCTAATGTGGCTGCTTTTGCACCATTATCGCGCATGAAGTCTGCGCAAATTTTATTTATAAAATCAGTTGTAACCCCAGGTTTAATAAATGGTTCAACCACCTTTAAGGTTTCTCCAGCCAATTGAGAGCTTTTTCTTATGCCTTCAATTTGTTCTGGGGTTTTGATAATAATCTTACTTCTCGTATCTCTGAATGCCACTTTTGAAAAATTTAGCAAATCTAAGTTTTTCTAAGAGAAAAAGCTGTACATTCAAGGATTACCTTACATATCTTTCAGAAGACTGTTGATTTCCTCTATAGCAAATCCAATTTGAACTTTCACCTCTGCTATCATACCAGGTAATTTATCAATATTGCTTTGTTCTTTTCCGAATTTCTCGAGGTCTCTTATTAACAAAAACAAGTTATTGGCTCCCAACATTTGAATAGGGGCTTTCATTTTATGCGCTAAATGTCCAATTGCAGTATAATCACCAGCAGATAATAAGGCATCAAAATGGTCTGCCTCAGTAGCTGTTGAGTTCACAAATAAATCTAGCATTTCTTTGATGAAACCCTGATCTCCACCTGATATTTCTTTTAGGTAGTCTAAATTTATAATAGCCATGGTATTTTTTTGTCTGTACAAGATTACTAAATATTTATCTAATGAATACTAAATTTTGTCCATATTTAACTTGTGGAAATTCAATCAATTTAATAATTATACATTTGTAATATGTCAAAAAAGGGAATTGTATTGCAAAGTTTGGTGCCATTAAGGGCTGAAGCCTCAAGTAAATCCGAACTCGTAAGTCAGTTATTATTAGGCGAGGTTTATGAAGTTTTGGAAGAAACAAGCGATTGGTTAAAAGTACTTAACTTATCTGACAATTATATTGGCTGGATCAATTCGACTCAATTTAGTTTATTTACCTCCAACGAAGTTCCTCAATTAATTTTGACTCATTTCCCATTTACTAGAGTCCAATTGCAAAACACTGAATTTGTAGTATTTGCTTATCCTGGATCAAAAATATTCAGAAATCAGTCGGATGAACTGAGCCTAAATGGACAATCTATTCGACTAGATTTGCAGGAAGAATTGTCAATTCACAGCTTGAGCGATTTTGCTAAACAATTTGTAAATAGTCCTTATTTATGGGGAGGAAAAAGCTTTTCAGGGATTGATTGTTCAGGTTTTACTCAAATAGTATATGCTTGTTTTGGGATTCAAATTCCTCGTGATGCATATTTACAGGCAGAATTAGGAAATGCAATTGATTTCATTTCTGAAACAAAAACGGGCGATTTGGCTTATTTTGCAAATGCAGAGGGTAAAATAACCCATGTTGGAATTGTATTAGAAAATCAAAAAATCATACATGCTTCTGGAAAAGTAAGAATTGATGATTTGGATAGTTTTGGAATCTTTAATAAAGAATTGGGTAAACACACTCATCAGTTAAGAGTGATAAAAAGAATAATGAATTAAAACAAAATTTGAATTAGAACCTTTTAAAATAAAACAACAAGCATTATGTCATTAAAAATTGGCGACAAAGCCCCTTCATTTAAATTATTTGATACAGATAAAAAGGAAGTATCATTAGAAGATTTCGCAGGTAAAAACCTGATTGTTCATTTCTTCCCTGCAGCATTTACAGGCGTATGTACAACACAATTGTGCACCATCCGCGATGGAATTGGCATGTATCACAATGATAAATGTGATGTAGTTGCTATTTCTGTAGATAGTTTATTCACATTGGGAAGCTTTAAAGCTGCTCAGAATTTAAACTTCACTTTACTTTCTGATTTTAACAAAGAAGTTTCTGCAGCATACGGTG
>JBMLPO010000325.1:0-6393 GCA_049242065.1 Bacteroidia bacterium | reverse complement strand
GAAATTTTCTTTTAATTTTCCTGTAACACCAATAGTATTATTTGGCAAACCAGCTCCAAAAGTAAATCTAAAACTAGCAGCTCCAGGATGCCAATCAAATTTTGCACTCGGCATTCCTAAAGCGATATCAGCATTAACAGCTAATTTACGTTTATCTACCTCTAAATCTAGTGCTTGACTTGTAGACAACATGGCATAACCAAGTCTTAAATCAAAAGAACGACTTAGTTTTTTACTCAATTCACCTCCATAACCAGCTGTTCCTGCCTTAACACCTAAGGCCCAACCGGTTCCAAAGGAGAATGAATACGCATTTCTTTTTTCTGGTTTAGCAGTTGACGTTTCTGCCTTTTCTTGTGCAGAGCCGCTAAATGCTATAAAGCTCAACAAAAGAAATACCGGGAGTATTTTTTTAATCATAAGGTTTGAATTTTATGCAAATTAATCAAGAAATATAAATTATCCTCATTAAATTTATTGGTTTTTTGAACGACATATAAATTTCAGCTTTTACTTTATAAATTATTCTTCAAAAAACATTTACATAAAATTAATCTCAGATTTCGATGCAGATGTACCTTTGCTTTCATCCAAAAAGTTCTATTTTGCAGCATTATTCTATGAAGAAATTTTTACTCCTTTTCGGATTAATTGTGCAGAGTTACGTGCTCCTTGCTCAAAATACAGCTTCTATTACTGGAAAAATAATAGATAAAAAAGATCAATCGGAGCTGATTGGCGTAACCGTGCTTATTCAGGGTACAAGCTTTGGCACTGCCACAAATGCTGCTGGTCAATTTACCATTAAAAACATCAAACCTGGTGATTATAACATAGAAATCACCTATATCGGCTATAAAAAAATTATTCAAACTGGTATCAAATTAAAAGCTGGTGAAAATCGTGACTTAGGGAATATTTCCATGACAGAGGCTACTGCCAATATTGACGAGGTAGTTATTCTTGGTAAAAAACCTTTAATTGATATTGAAAAAGGTCAATCTGTTAATGCCATTTCTCAAGAGAATATTGAACTTGCCCCCGCCCGTCAATTACAAAAAATTATCAATACCCAACCTGGTGTCATTCAATCTCCTGCTGGTGTGAGTATTAGAGGCAGTCGTACTTATGAAACTGGAACCTATATTGATGGTGTCTCCGTTACTGACCCTATGGCAGGTACAGGTTTCGGTCTTGATATTGGTGCGAATGCCATTGGTGAAATTGAAATCACAACAGGTGGTATTGGTGCCGAAATTGGGGATGCAACAGCGGGTGTTGTTAGTGCCAGAACCAAAACTGCAGGTGAAAAATTAGATGTTAATGCTACTTATAAAAGAGACAATTTAGGTTTCAATAGCGATTGGTTGAGTACCTGGAATAGTCAGTTAGCTGAAATCAACATTGGTACACCTTTATTTAAA
Organism: Bacteroidia bacterium; assembly: GCA_049242065.1. Lineage (GTDB taxonomy): Bacteria > Bacteroidota > Bacteroidia > UKL13-3 > UKL13-3 > CAISCU01. The sequence continues at coordinate 4,969 of JBMLPO010000325.1, read as the reverse complement.
AAGGCGCTCAAAAGTAGATTGAAAGCAAATGTGGCAATTAGAAGTTCTGTTTCGGATGAATTTTACAGAAATCCTGCCAATCAGCTTAATTCTTCTTTGATGAATGAAGCCGGATTCGGAGGAACGGCTTTGGCTCCATTTCAGGATAATAGATGGAGTGGTTTATTCAAATTAAACTATGATTTCAAAAAAGGGAAAATGCTTACTGCTACCATGTTACGAAGTATAACCATCAATCAAGATGTAAATATGCTTCGTATTTTTGGCAATGATGCTCCTTACCAACCTGGTTATCAATATATTTTCAGTCAGCAAATGGATAATGCCAATACATTTACGCATGATTCCTATATGCAAATGCTTAATTTTAAACACTCGGTTTCAAAAAGATTCAGTTATAATGCTACAGCTTCACGTCTATTTGTTCAATTAAGGGCTGATGCAAATGGTAGAGTTTGGAGACCAAAAACTGTTGACCAAATCTTCGACCCCAATTCCATCAATACCTTCCCCATCGATATTTATCCTACAGGTGATTCAAATGTAGCTTGGGTAAGTAACCCTTCTGGTTTTTATAATAATAATGGAATTGCAACTTTATGGCATCACCATTACTTAGAGGAATATGTAGCCAAAGCAACAGGAAACTTATTCAGTAAAAATTCTTTAAACAAACTCACCTTCGGATTTGAAATGAAATTCCAAGATATGCTTTGGATTGATGTGCAACGTCCGTGGATTGGAGCTCCTCTTCAATTGCCAGATGGAAGTTTCACACAAAGTGACCGACTAGGCTCTCAAAGTGATTTATGGGCTGTAAAACCAAGACGTGGAGGTTTCTTTATTACCGACCAAATTAAATACAAAGGTTTGGTGGCATCAATTGGTGGACGTTTTGAATATTGGGCACCTGGAAAATATGTGGATGATGCAGTTGCCAACCCAAAATCTCCAATTCTAGAATCTATGCGTCAGGACTACTTGAATAGCACAACTAAGATTGGTGATTTAAGGTATAAATTTCGCTTCCTTCCTAAAATCAATGCAACTTTCCCCATTGCTGAAAACAAAATGTTGTATTTCAACTACGGACATACCACCATCCTACCTCATCCAAGTTTTATTTATCCCGGTCTAGACCCAAATTACCAGGATAGGTCAACCTTAGCAAGAGTTGGTAATCCTAACTTAAATCCAGAGGTGGATATCAGTTATGAATTGGGATTAAAAAGTCAGTTGACTAGCAATGATGCATTAACCATTGCCGCATTCTGGAAAGACAAATACGATTTCGTAACCACTACTTCTGTAGTTATTCCTGATATCACTGGAAGAGATTTAACTAGAACCATTCGAATCAATTCAGACTATGCACGCGCAAGGGGAATTGAACTGAATTATATCAAACGAATTGGTTCATGGTACCAAGGACAAGCTGCCTTTACTTACATGGTTACAACAGGACAAAGTGCTTCAGCCAATGAAAAATTAAAGGATTTATTGGCAAGTGGAAATGTGGAAGATACCAAAGAGTTCTATTTACCATGGGATGTACCATTTGATTTCAAAACCAATCATATTTTTAAAATTGAAAAGAAAGGTGGATTATTCGACCGAAAATGGTTGAATAATATTAGTTTCTATTTTGAAACAGTTTTCCGCTCTGGAGTAAGATACACACCATATGTTTTCGACAGAAACGACCCAAGTACAGGAAGACCGATATGGGTGCAAGATCCCAATCCAAATGCACGCTGGAGTAAAAGAGGAACCAATTGGTTTTGGTCTGATTTAACCATCTCAAAATGGTGGAAGAGAAAAGGATATTATGTAGCTGCAAATATCCAAATAACCAATATCTTCAATAACAAAAATGCGTCTATCATAAATCCGGTAACAGGTAAAGCTTACCAATATGGAGATGATGTACCCGATACTTGGGTAGATCCAAGATACAATGACCCTAGATTGGGAACTAATGGTCCTCCTCCTGTAAACCCAGCAAGATTTCTTGAACAAAGACATATTATGTTAGGAGTGAACCTTAAATTTTAGGGAAACTAAAACTTAATGCAGTAAAATCCTGTTTTATATATTTTATTTGCACTGAAAATAAATCAATTATGATTAAAAGAATACTATTTGCAATGAGTTTGATGCTAAGCGTTTATGCCAGCAATGCACAAACTTTCTTTATGGAAAACTTCAATTACGGAACAAGTGCTGATACGCTAACCAATCCTGCAATAGGAGGAAATATTTGGAAAAGACATAGTGGCACAGGTGGTCCATTATCCTACACACCTACAGGATTAACTTTTGCAGGATACAATGGCTCAGGAATTGGAGGAGCAATAGGATTTGCTAATGCAAGTACTTCTAAAGAAGATGCTAATGCAGCAGTTCCATCGATGACATCTGGAAATGTATACGCTTCATTCTTATTAAATGTTTCTGCAGGTGGAGGAACAACAACTGCTGATTATTTTTTCCACTTCTGTGATACTTTTGGAACCTCAAGTTTAAGTAATTTTAGAGGCAGGGTGTTTGTTCGTACTGGAACTGCTGCTAATACTTTTAATATTGGGCTTACTAAAGCTGGAGCGGCATCTGCTGCTGTATTTTCTGGAGATTATTCTATCAATACCTCACACCTCATTGTTTTAAAATACATGTTTTTAGCTGGAAGTGATAGTGTTTACCTCTATGTGATTCCTAATGGTTCTGCAATTCCAACCACAGAGCCAAGCCCAGTTTTAGCTGCTACAGATGTTACAGCTACAGATTTAGCTCGTGTAAGATCTATATGTATTAGACAAGGTACTATTGGAGTTGGAGCAGGAACTGTAGATGGATTCAGGGTTTCTCAAACTTGGGCAGATGGTCCACTTCCAGTTAAATGGAATAGCTTCACCGCTAAAGCTTCAGATAATTCTGTTTTGTTGAATTGGAGCACATCATCAGAAAAAAATAACCAGTATTTTATGGTTGAAAAAAGTAATGATGGTGAAAATTTTGAAGCCATTGCCAAAGTTTTAGGAAATGGAAACAGCAATAGAGTAAATAAGTACTCTTTCACTGATAATGATTTTACTGCAACTACTTCTTATTACAGAATCAGACAAGTGGATTTTGATGGTAAATTTTCTTTCTCAACAACTTTAGTTGTGAAAAATGAACTTAGCCCATTAGAGGTTAGCCCAAATCCTTTTAACGACAATTTATCTATTCAAGCAGCAAATTCTGAAACCATGATTTCTGCTGAAATCCATGATATTCAAGGGAAATTAATTCAATCTGCTAATGGGAAAGGAAATGTTCATATGAATACTTCAGAACTTCCTAATGGCATGTATTTCTTAAGAACCAAACAAGGAAATACAACTGAAGTTAAACGTATTGTAAAGAAGTAATTTCTTAATTTAATTTAGTTAAAGGTCGGCCCAAAGCCGGCCTTTTTTTATGCCCTTTTTTAGCTCTTTTTGAAGCAATTATCGATGTAAACCAAGATTTAGATTCCCAAAACAATTATCTTTGCAACTTATGATATCAAGCCAAAACCAAACCGCAGATTATTTTATTGAGCTCGAACACCACTATGGAGCGCATAATTACCATCCTATTCCAGTTGTTCTCGAAAGAGCATCGGGTATTTATGCTTGGGATGTAGACGGCAAACAATACTTTGATTTTCTTTCTGCTTATTCGGCAGTTAACCAAGGACATTGTCATCCAAAAATAACACAGGCTTTGATAAACCAAGCTGGAAAACTGAGTTTAACCAGCCGTGCATTTCACAATAATTTATTGGGTGAGTACGAAAAATACATCACTGAATATTTTGGCTACGACAAAGTACTACCCATGAATACAGGCGTTGAAGGTGGAGAAACTGCTATTAAATTAGCTAGAAGATGGGCTTATGATGTGAAGAAAATTGCCGAAAATCAAGCCACAGTTCTATTTGTTGAAGGCAATTTCTGGGGAAGAACTATGGCTGCCATTAGTTCATCAAACGACCCTAGCAGTTATGCGGGTTTCGGCCCTTACATGCCAGGATTCAAACTCATTCCTTACAATGATTTAAATAGTTTGGAAGCTGAATTCAAAGCCAATCCGAATATTGCTGCTTTTATGTTTGAACCTATTCAAGGTGAAGCTGGTGTAGTTGTTCCTGATGAAGGTTATTTAAGTGGCGTAAGGGCTTTGTGTACAAAATACAATGTTTTAATGATTGCTGATGAAGTACAAACTGGCTTGTGTAGAACCGGTAAAATGTTGGCATGCGATCATGAAAATGTAAAACCAGATATTTTAATTTTAGGCAAAGCACTATCTGGTGGATTGTTACCTGTTTCTGCAGTATTGGCTAGCGACGAAATCATGCTGACCATCAAACCTGGAGAACATGGTTCTACTTATGGGGGAAATCCATTGGCTTGCGCTGTAGCAACAGCAGCATTAGAGGTTTTGAAAGATGAAAAACTAGCTGAAAATGCAGAGAAAATGGGCATAATTTTCAGGGCTAGAATGGAAGATCTAATGAAAAGAAGCAGCCTGGTAAGTTTAGTAAGAGGAAGAGGATTATTAAACGCCATTGTTATTAAACCTTTTGGTGATGGAAAAACAGCCTGGGATGTTTGTTTATTATTAAAAGAAAACGGCTTATTGGCCAAACAAACCCATGGTGATATCATTAGGTTTGCGCCACCATTGGTAATTAATGAAGAACAAATGCATGAAGCATGTGATATCATAGAAAAAACCATTTTGGGTTTAAAAGCATAAAACAATAAAAACTTATGGAAAAGCCGCGAACAAAAATTCGCGGCTTTTTTTATATTTCATCATCCTCTAATCCTATCTTTTATCAGCTTTTTAATAAGCCACAATCAGTATTTTTCTATAACATACTCCCCTATTTTGTTGATACAAATCAGTAATCGAAAGTTTATTTGGCTTTCTGATT
>JBMLPO010000324.1:2312-3141 GCA_049242065.1 Bacteroidia bacterium | reverse complement strand
CAATTAAAAGCAAACCTTTTAATTTCATGAGTTTGATTGTTTAACCTGAATAATCCGAACCCACCAAATCATCAATCCAAAAGCAAAAGCGTATAAAATTGCTGGAAAAATATAAGTGTGAAAAAGCTCAAACAAGGAGGGATTAGTTATCTTGATCTGAATGAGAATCACCAAACGAATTAAATTACCTGTTTGAAGCAAAACAAAACTTGTCGGTACAAACCAAGCATAGGTTTTTAAATGACCTCTGAACGCAAAAATAAAGGAAAGCAGAGTTATCCATACGGCAATTCCATTGCAACCTTCCATAATATTCACTAAGCCGTTTTGGTCCTTCCAAACCTGAATGCCATTTCTTAGAGGTGATTGATGAAGTTCTATGCCTTGTATGAAATGAGGTAAGAGTTTTGCAACTGAAATGGTAAATATGTCTGGTCCGGGATCTGCTAACCAAATAAGAGATTGATAGATGCCGCTAAAAACCAAATAGCTGATTCCGAAAACAAGCATAAACTTTACTGCTGGAGACATGTGGCAATTTATAAAAATTTTGAAGTAATCAAGAAGGCAATTGGTTGTTTGCCGATTTTAATTTTGTTTTAAAAAACACTTAAGTGGAAATATGAATATCCGCAAGTTTACCAGAGTAGAATATTTTAGTATCTGATTCTTGTATAAATCTTGATTTAAATAAATTTTATGAAAGTAAGTATAACGACCAATATAAAATCAATCTAATTTAAACAAGGTTAAAGCCCCGTCAGGTGGTTTGATATTGGTTTTATTAAGATGGTTAAAATTTCTCCCCGTCATCTGGGTCAAGCGCTGA
>JBMLPO010000324.1:0-2302 GCA_049242065.1 Bacteroidia bacterium | reverse complement strand
GGCCCGCGCTTGACTCAGATGACGGGATTTTTTATTCATTCATGTTCAACCGATATTATGTCCCTAAAGGCATATTAAATTAAATTGAAAAGAAAGATTCTTTTCCAAAAAAAGAGTAATAATCTCATTTATTACCAGAATTAAATTTGTTTTAGGTAAACAAGCGGATAATCGTAAGTGGAAATATGATAAATGGTACCACCAAGAATAAATAGATACAGTTAAAGCCAGAGGACTGATATTGACCTAGCATGTAAATCAATTCCTTATTCATTTATTAATCGATTAAACTTACTTTTGTATTGAATAGTGAAAAATGTGAATAGACAAGTTAAAATTTTTGTTGCAGGTCAGCACGGAATGGTTGGCTCGGCAATCAAAAGAAGTTTGATGAACCATGGGTTTGAGAATATTATTGGATTATCTAGTAAAGAATTAGACCTCAGAAACCAACATGATGTAGATCAATTTATTAAATTTCATAAACCTGAAATTGTAATTGATGCAGCTGCTAGGGTAGGTGGAATTATGGCCAACCAATCTTATCCGTATCAATTCTTAATGGATAATATGTTGATGCAGAATAATCTCATCCATTCTTCTCATCAACATGGAGTAAACAAGTTCATTTTTTTAGGAAGCTCTTGTATTTATCCAAGATTGGCACCGCAACCATTGAGAGAAGATTCACTATTAACAGGCCCTTTGGAATCTACCAATGAATGGTATGCAATTGCTAAAATTTCTGGCGTCAAGGCTTGTGAATCAATTCGAAATCAATTTGGAAAAGATTTTGTGAGTTTGATGCCAACGAATTTATATGGCCCAAATGATAATTTCGACTTGGATACTTCTCATGTATTGCCGGCTATGATTAGGAAATTTCATGAGGCAAAAGTGCAAGGTCATCAACCAGTAGTTCTATGGGGAACTGGCACGCCCAAAAGAGAATTCTTACATGTAGATGATTTGGCAGAAGCAGTATTATTTGCAGTAGAAAATAAATTACCAGAGAATTTATATAATATTGGGACAGGAAAAGATTGTTCAATTCAGGAATTAGCCTTGTTAATTCAACAAGCTGTTGGACATAAAGGTCCAATAGAATGGGATCATTCAAAGCCTGATGGAACACCACGAAAATTAATGGATGTTTCAAAAATGCATAGTTTAGGATGGAAGCATGAAATAGCTTTGAATAAAGGTGTTTTTACGACCTACCAATGGTTTTTGGATCATATTAACTCATATAAAAAAGTTTCAATTTAATGACAAAAGTTGCTTTAATTACAGGTATAACAGGGCAGGATGGAGCATATCTTGCAGAATTATTATTGAGCAAGGGATACTTTGTTCATGGGGTAAAAAGAAGAAGTAGTTTGTTGAATACAGACAGGATAGATCATCTTTATCAAGACCCACATGAAACTCATTTGCGATTAAAACTGCATTATGGAGATCTAACAGATAGCACCAATTTAATTAGAATCATACAGGAAACTCAACCCGATGAAATCTATAATCTTGCGGCTATGAGTCATGTTCATGTAAGCTTCGAAACTCCTGAATATACTGCCAATGCCGATGGAATTGGGACGCTAAGGATTTTAGAAGCGGTTCGCTTGCTTGGACTTACACAGAAAACCAAAATTTACCAAGCATCAACTTCAGAATTATATGGTTTGGTTCAAGCTGTTCCTCAGTCTGAAACCACTCCGTTCTATCCTCGTTCGCCTTACGCTGTAGCCAAGTTATATGCTTATTGGATAACTGTTAATTACAGAGAGGCTTATAATATGTATGCTTGTAATGGTATTCTTTTCAATCATGAAAGTCCCAATAGAGGAGAACCTTTTGTAACTAGAAAAATAACAAGAGCTGCAAGTAAAATCGCCATGGGTTTACAGGATAAATTGTACCTTGGAAATTTAAATGCCCAAAGAGATTGGGGTCATGCCAAAGATTATGTAGAGGCTATGTGGCTCATTTTGCAACAGGAAAAACCCGAAGATTTTGTGATTGCAACCGGAATCACAACTCCTATTCGTGAATTTGTGAAAATGGCATTTCAGGAAATTGGTATTGAAATTCAATTTAAAGGCGAAGCAGAAAATGAAATTGGATATGTTGCTGCAATCAATGAGTCAATATTAAAAGAAAAAGGTGTTTTAAGCCACTGTAAATTAACAATCGGACAAGAAATAGTTGCAGTAGACCCTCGTTACTACCGACCGACAGAAGTTGATTTATTAATTGGAGACCCAACAAAATCCAAAACCAAATTAGGTTGGAATCCCAAATA
>JBMLPO010000323.1:0-3115 GCA_049242065.1 Bacteroidia bacterium | reverse complement strand
TTTTAAATTTCTTTTTTATTCTTCAAAACGGTCAACATATTTCAGGCTCCGACAAAATTTGTGAGGATATAAACTTGGTGTTTCTAAAGAAACATCACATCAAACACATTGATTCATATATAACAAATTATCTTAGAAAATCTCGTGTGATTTTATCGAGATTAATAGCCAAAAGCTAGTTGCCAATGCCAAGGTGTTTTCAATCGGCACGCGCTGCCGATGATGAGGCATTCTGCCAGTTGAAATAGCATAGTTTCCATCAACTTTTTTTTATGTGCTAATAGAAACATTTGTAGCATGAATTATTAGAAGGCTTTAAGTCCCCAAAGGATCCACATCACAGCCACCAAACAAGCATCATACTACATTCCCGCAGCAAGCCCCTACCGGCAGCATCCCTAGTCCCGTAGGGACCCCATACCGGTTGCACGATGTAATGAAAAAAAATCAAGCCCCATAGGGGCTTAATTAAAAAGGATTTGTGTTGTTCAAGACATTTTTTTTAGGAGCCAAAAGCAAATCGCCCCATTCATTCACAAACCAATATCCTTGCACAATGTGCCAGTCGCCAGCCGCCTTTTTGGCCTCTAATGGTTACATACTAGCCACCAAACAAGCATCATCCCCTAGTCCCGTATCGACCCCATACCAACATTATACTACATTCCCGCAGCAACCCCATTCCCGCAGCGACCCCTAGTCCCGTAGGGACCCCATACCGGTTGCACGATGTAATGAAAGAAAATCAAGCCCCATAGGGGCTTAATTAAAAAAGATTTAAGATGGTCAACGCATTTTTTTTAGGAACCAAAAGCAAATCGCCCCATTCATTCACAAACCAATATCCTTACACAATGTGCCAGCAGCCAGCCGCCAACAGCCAGCCGCCCCTTACAGATTAGCAACTATTTTACCTTTCGGATAGCGCACTTCATAGGTGAATACAATTTTCTTAGTATCCTTTGAACCTAGTTTTAATTTCCAACTCAATAAACCGCTTGTAGGATCCAAATCAGCACCATCTCCATCTAATAGTTTTACCTTGATTTCATTGGTTCCTTGTACAATTGGAATTTGATCTTCTAATTTTATTTCTATTGGAATATTCTTGCCGTTTCTAACCAATAATTCAATACTACGGGTTTCAACTTTTTCTTGGTCTATGAATTTCTCTTTGTATTTTTCTTTGATTTTCTTTCTGCTAATACCAATGGTTTTGTCTTTACCTAGGTTCACAAAAATGGTATCTTTTAATCCATCCGACATCAACATGATTTCACCCGCAAAGAGTCCATCAAAATGTATTCTAGCTTTACCTGGTAATATGTTCAAATCTTCCCAACCACTCACACCTGCCATTAAAAATGCGTCACTACTGAGTTTTGGCACTGCTGCAAATTCAAGGCTCATGGGTATATTTTTTTGGTTAATCATAACCTTGTGATTTTTGCCATCACTATTGATTACATAATTCAATTTGATATCATATTCTGTGCGAATAAGATTTTCTGTTACTTCAATATAATCTGTTATCGATTTATTTGATTCATCATCCATGGCAGGCGCTTCGTGATAACTCACATTTTCCTTTTTCAGGGGCATGGCACTATTCGATAAAATTCCAATTGCATTTCTTTTGGTTCTATTGAAATACTCAATAAAACTAATGAGCCATGGACTCAATTCTGGTTTGTTATTGTTGTCATAGGCATTGCTTGTAGATATACTCATATTCACATTTTTCCAATCGATGCCTGATTGCTGATTAATGGATGCAAAGTATATCAATTGCATATTTTTACTTTTCTCCTCTGCTTTTAAATCATAGGAGGGAGTCCAAGATGCATTTTCAATTAAATAGTTGAAAGAAACTTGTGTATTGGCAGGAGCTTCTGAATAGATACTAACCACTACTCGATGTGTAGCCTGAGTAGATTCATCTTCATCAGTATATTCTCCGTTTTGTAAGTTGATGAGATTTTGTTCTCTGGTTTGCATATTTCCCAATTGCTTGTCTTTTTTGGCCTTGCTTTTATCTAATTTAAACTCTTGTTCCAATATGCTACTTAAACGTTCCTTCAATAAGTTCAAGGCATCTTTCAATAGAGGTAAAGAATCTTTTGGAAACTCACCTTTCATCATTCGGTTATTGAGTAATAAGTTTTTTTCTGAAGCCAGTACTTTGTATTTGTATTCAATTTCTTTTAAATCGAAACGGGCATCTTCAATTGAATCTCTTAGTTCTTTTAATGCCCTGTCGTATAAGCCCGTTTTCTTTGGCTTTTCTTTGTAAAAAATACTGTGTTGGGTTTCCATCACTACCCCCGATTTAGAAGTAGCTTGGAGTGAGTTTACATCGATAACAGGTGAAATATTCTCGAAAATAAATTCATTGTTACCAGGTAGGAGGTAAACATTTTCTTGGTAGAATAAATAAGCCCCACGTAAGAAAACCTGAACCTTTTGTAAATGTGCTTTAATTGGTTTGTTTTGTGCGTGTGCAGATAGGGTAATCAAACAAAGGCAAGCTAAAATAAATCTTTTCATATATTTATGTTTTGTTAGTAGTATGATGCAGCTGCTGCACTCATTCCATAAAAACCGAGAAAATATTTTTTATGTCTCTTCAAATCAGTAAATTAAATGATGAAGAACTGCTCCAACTCTATCGAGAGCGGAGAGATAAAAAAGTATTGGGTGAATTATTCAAGAAGCATGCCCTGATGGTCTTTTCTGTTGCCATGAAATATTTGAAGAATGAAGACGATGCGCATGATGCTGTGATGAATATTTTTGAAAAACTCATTCTTGAATTACATCAGCATGAACCGCTTCAATTCAAAGCTTGGTTATATACCCTAAGTAAAAATCATTGCCTGATGGTTTTACGTAAACCTATGAAAGACATTCCTTATGATTTTCAAGAAAGCGAAGAAGGATTTATGGAATTGGATTTGATTTTGCATCTATCAGATGAAGCAGAAGAAAAGGAAGCTCAATTGACTATGTTAGAAAAGGTGCTCCCCGAATTGAAGCTGCAACAAAAAACATGTATTGAATTGTTTTACTTGAAAGGTCTCAGTTATGAACAGATTGCACATCAAGAAAAAATTTC
>JBMLPO010000322.1:0-1367 GCA_049242065.1 Bacteroidia bacterium | reverse complement strand
GGCAGCAGAATAATCAGAACCCTCTCTACCCAAGGTTACCGTTAAATTTTCTTTGTTCTTTCCAATAAATCCTTGAGTAACTACCATTTGTTTTTTAACAATAGGCTGGAGTTTTCCTGAAATCAATCTACTTGTGGTTTCCCAATCGAGTTTTCCTTCTCTGTAAGTATTGTCTGTAGAAATAAAATTTCGGGCATCCATCCACCTGTTTTTAATACCAATTTCATTGAGGTAAGTGCTTACAATTCGGGTCGAAAATATTTCGCCATAACTCACAATCTGGTCGTAAACCAAATCAAAATTCTCGTCGGGAGCTGTTTCTAATTCACATTCTAATTCAATGAAAAGGTTTTCAATATCATCATAACTATGGTTCACATTACCACTTAAAAGTTCTGCAATGATTTGGTCGTGAAATTGTTTGATTTCCTTGTAAATCTCATGTTTATCAGGGGTGTTTTCGAAATAAGCCTTGGCCAATCTTTCTAATCCATTGGTAGTTTTGCCCATTGCAGAAACCACAACTAAAAGTTCATTGCCCCCGAATTGATCTAGTACATTTCCAACATTTTTCACTGCTGAGGCATCTTTAACAGATGCTCCTCCAAATTTGTAAACTCTCATTTATATGAATAAAATTAAAATTAATGCTCTGATTCAGCATTTTGAATAAAAGCTTGTAAAAATAAAACATGCAGAGCAAATCATTTGAAAAAAATATCATTTGTAGTTTCAAGTCCTTATCATAGGTTTGCCAAAACTTTTAACCTATGAGTATTACAACACTTGGACAGTTTATTATTGAAAAGCAGAAGGATTTTCCCTTTGCTAAAGGCGAATTATCACGTTTATTAAGGGATATTGGAATTGCCTCGAAAATTATTTCTAGAGAAGTAAACAAAGCTGGATTAACTCAGATTTTGGGTGATTTTGGTTCTGTGAATGTGCAAGGTGAAGATGTGAAAAAGCTAGATATTATTGGGAATGAAACTTTTATTTGGGCCTTAAGTAAAGGAGGAGAGGTGTGTGCCATGGCTAGTGAAGAAAACGATGACATGATTCCTCTACAGGGCTTTTATTCAAAATCGGGTAAATATGTAGTTTGTATTGACCCATTAGATGGTTCTAGTAATATTGATGTAAATGTATCGATTGGAACTATTTTCTCAATTTATAGAAGAGTAACAGAGCCAGGAACTGAACCTACATTGAAAGATGTATTGCAAGCCGGAAACAAATTGGTTGGAGCTGGATATGTGGTTTATGGCACCAGTACCATGTTGGTATATAGCACGGGTGCTGGTGTAAATGGATTTACATTAGATCCTTCTATTGGAGAATTTTGTTTATCCCATCCTGATATTTTA
>JBMLPO010000321.1:0-6217 GCA_049242065.1 Bacteroidia bacterium | reverse complement strand
TCTTTAATGATACTAAAGTTGATAATAGAAGCATTTATCCATGAGTATTTCGCCCCTACAGGGCGAGAGTCATACTTGTAGTTTATTGGTTACCGGTAGATGCCCCTACAGGGCAGATATTGGGTAATGATGGTAGTTTTATTGTTGAATGATTTTGCAATAAAGTGGGAGATAGTTTTTTGAGAAGTTTATTAGCTTTTGGCCACCGTGTAATAGTCAATTCCTAAAATACATTGACCGCTTTGAAGCTAAACTTGAGTATTAATTCTTTAATGATACTAAAGTTGATAATAGAAGCATTTATCCATGAGTATTTCGCCCCTACAGGGCGAGAGTCATACTTGTAGTTTATGGGTTACCGGTAGATGCCCCTACAGGGCAGATATTGGGTAATGATGGTGGTTTTATTGTAGAATGATTTTGATTTAGTATAAAGTGGGAGATAGTTTTTTGAGATGGCTTTTGGCTATTTGCTTTTAGCTTAGATTCTTCTATGAATATACATCTTATTTCTATGCTAATGAATAAAAGCGGTCAATGTATTTTAGGCTTTTACACAGTAGCCAGTAGCCAGTCGCCAGCAGCTTTTCGCCAACCGCTACTTCTTCACATTAATATACGATTTCAAAACCTTTACATAAGCTTCAAAGGCTTTGAGTCCTTTGGATGTAAGGCGGCAAGTGGTGAGTGGAAAATTGTCTTTGAACTGTTTTTCAATTTCGATATATCCTGCTTCTTTTAACTTTTGCAATTGCACACTTAGATTGCCAGAACTGGCAGCTGTTTTTTCTTTGATATAGGTGAATTCAGCTTCCTTTACTGATACCAAAAGTGAAACAATTGCCAGTCGTAATTGCGAGTGTAAAACAGGGTCGAGGTCTTTAAACATGTTGAGCTTTGAATTCTTTATTCAGTATATGTCCAGGAATAATAAATCCGCCTAATACAGCCAATGCCAAAAGTAACAATTGCCAGTCGTAAGTAACAAAAAATGCTGTAATGGCACATGCCCAATTTAGAAATGAACCCATTCTGAGTGCTTTTGATTTTACAATTCCGCCTGTAATATATGTGATGGTTGCATATAAAACCATAATAACCGGATAGAATGATTTCCAAGTATCAGGATGCATAGGCATTATAAAACAGATGATCAGCAGGCTAATTACATAAGCTGTAATAACATATTTCATTAATTCATCCACATAGGTTTTGGCTGATTTACTTTTCTCTATCGACTCTTTTCTTCCTTTTATTGCAGTGATTATTCCCCCTAAAGGCATCATAATGGCCCAAACCAAAGCATGTAGGTCATGCTGAAAGAAAACCATTAAGGTATAATCAACCAATGCAGAAATAAAAACCAACCATCCCCATAGTATCCAATAAAATCCATTGTCACTTATTTCTTTTTTGGTTTTATTAATCATCGATTCAATGATTTGTAAGGCTTCCAATTCGTTCATTTCTTTGTTTTTCATATTAATTCAAGATGATTTTGCTTGTATAAATTACGCTGTTATGTTCAATAAATTCTAAGAAATACATTCCTGGTTTGAGTTGTTCTAAATTGATTTCATTGTTAATTGTTTTCAAATGGTATAAGTCCTGACCATGAATATCTCGAATAATTATTGTTTCGAAATTTTGATTTTGGTTAAAATAAATTCTGTGATCATAACTAGGGTTTGGATACACCTCAAGTGGTTGCAGCTTGTTTTCGGTCAATCCACTGATGACATATTCTAAACGGATTTCATCTAAGAGTAAAGTACTACCTGCCACAGGATCAAAACCATTGAGGCTTGAAGAGAAAATAATCGAGGCAGAGTCTGGGTCATCATTGGAATCATATTCAAAATAAACTTTAACATATTGGTAAGTTGAATCTATACTTCCTTTTGTCCAACTAGCGGTACCAATCACTTGTTGTGCATTGTTTTTGAATTTAGTTAAGGTGAAATTAAATGCAGCTGAATCACCAGAGGCTGGTTTTGCTTTGTGCCAAAAACTAATGGCAGTAGGCCTGCTTTTAAATGGGATTTTATTTAAATCTAAATTGGGATTTCCATTCGCTTCTAAAAACTGATTACAAGCAAGCAATCCAGGAATGATTCCAAACGATTGTGATGTTGTTTCGAGGTAGGCTGCTTTTTGACCACCCTTCGCATCATTCGATGCCCAAGTACTTGGTTCCATACCAAAGGATGATAAACTATTTAAGGTATACCAAAACTCAGGATCGGAATAGCTTGTGCCATTTTTACTCCTCTCTACCCAAGTTTCAAAACTGCCATTCCTCAAAGTGTCGAGTTGTGCTTGCGCATTAGGAATACTCGAACATCCAAGTCCGAGCATGAGAATTAACCAAGATAATTTTTTCATCACGGAGCAAATGTAAAGTAGTTTATAATATAAACTACTTTATTTTAAATGTATTTTGTTAAGGTCTTTAAAATGAGTGAATTAAAATTTATTATAGAATGATTGTATATTAATTTTTCGAGCTAGTAACAAGAAATTCTACTCTTCTATTCATGGCTCTACCTTCTTCTGTTGAATTATCTGCAATGGGTTTTTCCTCACCATATCCTTTGTATTCTAAACGATTTGCGGCTACACCTTTTGCAATTAACCAATTCATGACACGTTTGGCTCTGTCTGATGAAAGTTTTAAGTTGTAGGCAGCAGAGTTGATGCTGTCTGTATGCCCAATGATTTGTATGTGTAAGCTAGGATTGTCTTTTAATGTTTGATATAATTTCTCTAATTCTATACTAGATTCCATCTTTAAACTTGATTTGTCTAAATCAAAAAAAATGTTCTTAAGTGTATATATTTTCCCTTTTTCAAACCTTGGTGGTCTTAATGTATCGCTGCAATTACATGTTCCATCTAATTGTTTTTCACTGATGCAGATATCATCAAAGTAGGCCCTTACTTGAAAATACATAGCTTGTAGTCGGGCGTTTTTGCAGGAATCGAGATAGCCTTGATACCATTTGTTAATCCATCTCACGGTAGTATCTCTTTGATAGGCATTCACCTTTGTAAAGTCTGTAAGTAATTTCACTTGGCGTTTTAAGTCTCTTTTGTTTTTGGGTTCATCAAATTCAAGACTTCTTCCATTAAAACTATCTTTTGTAAATTGAACCCATTCATCTCTTTCAATCAATGTTTGTTTTTCAAATTCAGACCATTCATCTAAAGCCCTGCCTGTTTCATCATCAAAAAATCTTCCAATGTATAAGTACTTTCCGCTACGTTGAGCAGTGAAGGTAGTTTCAACATATTGCCAAAAAGGACGTTCACTTAAAGTATCAACTTCAAATTCTAAATCTGCTTGTTCAAAAATTCGTGTTCTTTTATTGAGTTCAATTCCTTCATTCAGAAAAGCCATTTGTACTTTCTTTAACCATTCGGGACGGTCCCATTGATTTGATTTAAAAAACAATTTGAATTTGATACAATATTGTTTGCCTTCCTGAATGGGTTCCTTCAATAAAACATACATGTATTCACTTGGCAATGGATGTATTAAACAAAGTCCGTTTAAGTGATTGTAATACCTTTCTCCGCTTGTATCCAACCACATGTCTTCATAATGATAAAACTCGCCGGGAGGCTGCACCCAATGACTCACACCTCTTCCATATGATGTTTCGAAGTTTCCATTTGGAACCAGGTTTTGGGCAGATCCTAAAAAGGAAATGAAGAAGAAAATAAATCCAAGGAAATACCGCATTAAAATTTATTCAAATCAATATTTACTTACTTTTTCCGAATAAATCACTTTGTTGTTTTCAATAATTCCAATCAAATAATTACCCGGATTTAATGCCGAAATTTCATCTTCCAAACAGATTTCTTTGGAGCTAATTTCTTTCTCAAAGATTTTGGTTCCAGTCATATCCAATAACATCAATCCCAATTTTTTTTCTGTGGGATTTTGAATACAGATTTTATTCTGAAATGGATTCGGATAAATATTAAAATCGTTTATTTCCTTTTTTTTGGATTGAAGTCCATTGCTAAGATTGGGCAACTTAAATCTAAAAAGGGAAGCCTCACTTAATGGACTAGATTCTTCAGTAAAATAGAGGGTATTTGAATCAGCAAAACATATTCCTTCTTTCTGACTCAAGGCATTAAATGTATAAGTATTTACTTGTCCTTTGAGGAATTTGTTGCCAGTATATCCTTTGAAAAGCCATAGTTTATCGTAGCCTAATAATACTACTTTTTTACCATCCTGACTTATTGCAGCACCGGTAATTGATTGATTTAACCAGGCTCCTGCACCGGTATAAAAACTGTCTCTTTTTGCCGCTATATAGGTCCCGGCTTTGGCTGGAAGCGCATACATTACTGTAAAACCATTATATGGACTTGTTCTGTTTTTACTGAATAAGAAAATGCTATCATTCCACCAGAACATGGCTTCCATATCATAATTTAAAGCTTCTGCAGCAGGAGGGAAAGCTGTTTGTCCTTGGTAGGTGAAGTTCAATATACCAACACTTGTTGTGTCTCTAGTAAAGCTTGAAGGATTGGCCATGATATAAATACGAAGATTTTTTCTGTCGTTGTTGTTGTTGCCAAATTCACCAATGTAAACTTTGCCAGTTGCATCAGTGGTAATGTCTTCCCAGTCAACATTTGATGCATTGATATACAATCTTCTCTTAACAGTTCCGCTCGAATCAAATTCAGTTAATACAGGATCAGAGCCACTATCATTGTGACTGAAAAAACGATTGGCACCTGTTTTAATTAATCCTGATGATTCACCCAAAACACTTGGTAAAGTGCATATTTTCTGGGGAACAATTTGGGCAGAAGCTAGGGCCATTGCAGAAAAGCTTATTACAAATAGAATTAGTTTTTTCATGATTCAATATATAAAAAAAATAATGAAATTAGATTCCTGGAAATTTAGCATCTATTTGATTTTCTATTGGCAATATTAGCCACTTAATAAAAATAAAATAGAGACTATATTATTTCGTCAGGATTAAACGCAGGGACTTCACTTTCTTTAAAATCTTTGGTGTTTCGTGAAACAATGCAGTCAATTTTTTCAATTGAAGATGCACATAAAATTTGAATTGAATCTTCGAAAACTTTATGTTTAGATCTAAGGCCTTTTTTAATAATACCTTCATCTACCGCAACAACAGTTACAAAATCTAAAAGATTGTATAAAACATCTCTAAGTTCCTTTTCCTCAAGATATTTTTTTAATAAATAATGTGTTGTTGCAATTGAATGAGAAGAGGTAAATAATTCCAGCTCTTTCGATTCTGCTTTTTGAAATATTTGAATTGCGTATTTACTGAAAGGTTTTCTATCAGCAATTAAATCTACTATTATATTGGTGTCTAGAAATACCCTCTTCATAAGTGCTTTTTTTCTAAGGCTGAACGCAGTTCTAATTCCTCATCAAAATCTTCAGGTAAACTTACAACGCCAACAAGTCTTTTTAATTTGGGCGAAATTTTATGCTTAGACTCACTCTCATCTGTTATCTCACATAAATAGTTTTCAATTATTTCAGAAAGACTTCTTCCTGTTTTTTTTGCGTAGAGTTTTGCTCGTTCAATAACTTCTTTTTCTATAGTTAATGTAAGTTTAGTTACCATGATACGTGTAATATTTTCAAATGTACGTATAAGGATTTGAATTTCCAAAAGACAAAAAAAGCGGCTTGTATCTATGAATACAAGCCGCTTTTAAATCTTTTGATTTGAGAATTAGTAACCGAAGATTTCTTCTAAACTTACTTCTGTTACTTTGCCATATTTCGATAAATCATCCATTTTGATTTTATCTTTTGAACCCATTACACAATAGGTGAATGGTTTGTTTTTATAAGTAGTTTGTTGAAAGTTCACCACATCTTTTAATGTGATTTTAGGAAGAGTTTCATACACATCTTTGTTGATGTCTTTGGTTAATCCTAATTTTTCGTTGGCTACATAAGAGAAAATGATATCAGCATCATTGGTTCTTTGTGTTTCAATTCCGTTTAATAGGGCAGCTTTGGCAGCCTCAAACATATTTTCTGCTTGTGGCATATCATTCAATAACTCATTCATTGCTGGAACTGCTTCATTCATTTTGTCTGATTGTGTTCCAACATAAGCCATGATATAATATGGATCGTTTTTCTTACTTGGTTGTAAGTATCTTGAATAAGTTGAATAAGCCAATGCTT
>JBMLPO010000320.1:0-1269 GCA_049242065.1 Bacteroidia bacterium | reverse complement strand
AAAGCAAATCCTACAGGATTATTACAAGCTGCTATAGCTATGCTATTCCACTTGGGTTTAGCTGATGAAGCATCAAAAATTCAAAATGCTTGGCTCAAAACTATTGAAGATGGTATCCATACACCTGATATTTACAACGAATTAACTAGTAAACAATTAGTCGGAACCAAAGGATTTGCTCAAGCAGTTATTGCTAATTTAGGTCAAAATCCTTCTCAATTACAATCCATCACACCTCCAAAGGATGCTGTAATTTCTATTCCGATAATCACTCCTAAAAAGCCAAAAGTAAAAAGTTTAGTTGGGGTTGATATTTTTGTCCACCAAGCCAATCGAAATGCAGATAAATTGGCATTGCAATTACAACAAGCGACTCATGAGGCAGGAATACAATTAAAAATGATAACAAATCGCGGAGTTAAAGTGTGGCCAAATGGTCTTGAAGAAACCTTTTGTACAGATCATTGGCGTTGTAGATTTGAATGGTCTTCTAAATCCAATGGAAACTATCAAGAGGTAGTAAGCTTGCTACAAGTTTTATATTCAAATCAAATCGATATCATAAAAACAGAAAATTTATATGCTTTTGATGGAGTACCAATGTATTCAATGGGTCAAGGTCAATAAGATGGGAAAATTGCTATTACTTATTATTTGTATAGCCATGTTAGTGGTAATTATGCAAGCTGAATCAAGCTTGAAAACCCTAATTCCTGAAGTTCTTGCAGCAACAGGCATTGGCTTTATATTGTTATTTTTTAAACTGAAAAGCAAGTAGTTATGAAACAAAAAACTTTTCACTTGATTAAAGGTGAATTTAGTGCCGTTGATGCGAAACAAATTTTACTTGAGTTATTGTCCAATAAAATAAAATTTCATCAAGGTGATCAATGGAGTAGAGAGGAACGAAATACATCAATTACATTTTCATCTCAACAGCGAATTCAGGAATTAGTTTGTTTAAAAGAAGAACTAAAACTTTTTTTTGATGAAGCGCAAGGTAAAGAAGTTGAATTAGTGGGTGAAATTGTAATTAAAGTTAAGTAATGCATTTGTTTGTAAACCGCTCCTTATTAATTGCTACTAAGCATGGTAAGGAGGATATTATGCAACCACTTCTCGAACGCTATCTTGGAGTGGTTGTTTCTCAAAAAAACAAGTTTGATACTGATACAATAGGCACGTTTTCTGGAGAAATTCCAATAACACTTGTTACTCTTGAAGCACTAAGAGAAAAATGTAATCAAGCCTATTTATTGCATGGTATAG
>JBMLPO010000319.1:0-1236 GCA_049242065.1 Bacteroidia bacterium | reverse complement strand
TTCCTATTCTATCTGTTTGGATCAGCGATTTGTTTATCAATAATGTATTATATGCTTCCTATTATCCTCAATTTACTTGGTTTTATGATGGATTTTATTGGCAATATGGTTCTTATATTTTAATTAGTTGTTTGGGATTGTTATTCAGTCAATATCATTCTTTTTTTAAATTGATTGGATTGAGCCTCAGTGGAAGTGTTTTGTTTTTTCTCATTTCTAATTTTGGATGTTTTTTATCGAACCCAATTTATTCAAAGGATTTAACTGGTTTATTGATGTGTTATACAGCAGGAATTCCATTCTTTTCGCCAAGCATTGCAGGTGATTTGTTGTACACCATTTCGTTTGGATGGATGATACAATTTGCTTTAAAAACCCTTCCAAATTTGAGAACTGTAAATGCCTAAACACGAAGAAAAGTCTTGCGCTAGGTGTAAGGCAATGTTTGAATGTAAGCCAGGCGATATTGGCAATTGTCAGTGTTCTCAAATTCAATTATTGCCACAAACAAAAGAGTTTTTGTCTTCCACCAAATACCAAGATTGTTTATGTATCGATTGTTTAAACCACATCAATAACTTAGTTAAACAATCCCTCAAGTTAGAGTTTCCTCGTCAGCGACAATTGATGATTGAAGGCTTACATTATTACATGGACAATGGTTATTTTGTCTTTACAGAAATGTATCATTTGCTCAGAGGCAATTGCTGCGGAAGTGGCTGTAGGCATTGTGTATATGGGAATAAATGAGATTAACTTACCTTTAGCCCCATGAAATCAGGCTTGAGTTATTTATTCCCCATTCGATTAAAAGAGTTCAGAACCAAATTAAACGGACTTCTTGAAATCAATCTGGTGAATGGTAAAACTCAATTGGATTCTCCTGATAGCAATTACTCTTTTGGAAGCTTACAGAAGATTTTACATAGAGGATTAGAGGAAATCAAGTTTTCTAATGAGCAAAATGTGCTGCTACTAGGCTTGGGTGCTGGTTCAGTGGTTCATTCCATCAGGTTCGATTTTTCTTCTCAAGCAAATATCACAGCCATTGAAATTGATGCCGAGATGATTCAGATTGCCAATGAATATTTCAAATTGAATGAATTTACCCATCTCAACATCGTAGAAGAAGATGCTTTTTGGTATGTAAGAAATTGCAATGAAAAATTCGATTTGATTATCGTGGATGTTTTTATTGGCGATAAAATTCCAGCTGTATTCACCCAAGAAACTTTT
>JBMLPO010000318.1:0-7487 GCA_049242065.1 Bacteroidia bacterium | reverse complement strand
AATTCGGTTCCCATTTGCAAAAACATTGCCTATGAGATCATGGATTATGCCACAGCAAAGAATATTCCTTTTGGGTTTAATATTGAGAGCGTTTCAATTAAAAAAGAAGAAATAGAGGCCTCTCAAGAATTGCTTTCAACTATTACTCATTTAGTAAGAAAGTAAAAGTCTAAATATAAAAAAGTCCCGAATGAATCATTCATTCGAGACTTTCTATTTTTAATGCCTAAGCATTAACTTTTTCATTGTAAATATAGGAAACTATTACAACAGCAAATATTGGTATCATTGTTAACATGCCTGGGTCGAAGCCATGAACTATGATATTGGAATAAACTGCTCCAATTAAATCGAATACCAATCCTGCGTAAGCCCATTCTTTAATCTTTTTGAAGCCGGGAATAAGAATAGCAATACTGCCCAATAATTTCGCAACTCCAATAAATGGAATAAAATACTCAGGATATCCAAGTTGGATAATAAATGTTTTGGCTTCCTCTATCATAATAATATCAGGGATGGCAGAAAACATCATAAAGGCAGAAAACAATCCTGTTGTAATCCAATAAATTAGTTTTTGGTTTTTCATATGTGATGGTTTTTAATTGAAATGATTCGTTGATTGCTGATTGGCAAAATAATCGTCAAGATTACCCATGGCCATGGTAAATCCTTCTTTGAATCCTAATTCAATAATTTGCTCTAAGTCTTCAAGTTTTTCAAAGCGATTTTCTATACTCACAAAGGTGTGTTCTCCTTGTTCTTCAAATTTTACATGCCAAGTTGTTCTAGGAAAAGCAGGATTGATATTTGCTTCTTCATCACAAAATGCATCCAAGCCTGAATAAGATTCCAATGGTTGGATGCTTAAATAATCTGCTCTACACCAGTGTGTTTGATTATCTGGTCCTTCCATGCAATACAGCCACATGCCTCCAACTCTAAAATCCATATGTTTGGTTTTGGTTTGAAAGGGTTTTGGTGCCCACCATAAATCTAAAATTTCTGGATTGGTCCATGCTTCCCAAACCAATGGTTTACTTGCGGCAAATTCGCGTTTTACAAGTATTCTGCAATTTTCTTTGTCAGCAATAAAATCAAATAATAACTTCATTTTTTTTTATTTTTTAGTTTGATTAAAATTTGGTCCAGTTCATTAAATCGTTTATCCCATAGATTCCTGAATTGTGAAATCCATTGATCTATTTCTTTCATCTTTTTTGCTTCAAGTGAATAATATATTTCTCTTCCAATTTGTTCTTGTTGTACCAATTCACATTCCATCAGAATCTTTAAATGTTTTGAAACGGCTTGTCTGCTCGTGTCAAAGTGTTCTGCAAGTGCATTGGGTGTCATAGCTTGTGCTGCAATCAAAGTTATTATCGCTCTTCTGCTTGGATCTGCTATGGCTTGAAATACATCTCTTCTCATAAATGTGAAACTAATCGGTTGCAAATATATGCAAACAATTGGTTGCGCAAAATCTTTCTTGAAAAAACAATTGAGGGGTTACAAAATTAAATTCGACCAGTACTCCTGATCCATTTTTTTAATAGCACAATTTGCCCTAAATGATAATGGGTATGCTCTATCAGTCCATTTATATTTCTGAAATAAGTTCCATACTGCTCAGCAATAAAACTTAGATTTACTTTCGATTCCTCAATGGCTGCTAAGCAAGCAATATAGTCTGCTGCTTCTTTAAAAACTTCTTCTTTGAAACTTTTCCAACTTTGTTCATCATTGATTTCAGGATGTTTGAAACTCATTTCATCACTGGCATGTACTGGAATTCCATTCAAGTAAGCCATTTGAACTTTTACATAGTAATGAATATGATAACACAAACAAAAGATGGTATTGAAGTCGGCTACTTTTTGATTGGCTTCCTCTATACTCAAATCACTTATGCTGTCTTTTAAATTAACGCAAGTCCAATTGCCACCAAAATATACTTCTTTGAATTGCTTGGCTAAATGTTGGAATGTATTCATCTTACAACAAATGAAAATAGTTTTTAATCACCTCAGTAGAAAATTTACCAGATACTTTCTTGAGAAATCCTGGAAAATCAAGATGTGCTTCATGATCTGCAGTATCGGATATGGTTCTGATGATACAAAATGGTACACCATGTTCTAAACAAACTTGCGCCACTGCTGCTCCTTCCATTTCTACACACAATACCGATGGTAATGCTTGGCTTATTTTATTTTTCATTTCTAAACTAGAAACAAATACATCTCCGCTTGCAATATCACCGATGTAAATCCCAGGTGAGGCGATACCAAATTCTGCTATTACTTCTTCACTTAATAAGTGCTTATTTCTAATCTTATTTGTCATTTCAGCTGCAGCTTTTTCAAGCCGCTTACGTATCGATTTATCTGCTTCTATAAATGTTTTTCCAATCAAAGGGATTTCAAATTGTTTCATCATAGGCCTTGCATCCATATCGTGTTGTATATATCTCTCCCCAATAATGATATCTCCAATTTTTAATTGATTGGCTATAGCGCCAGCTACTCCTGTAAACAACAATTGCTTGATGCCAAAATGATGTATCAAGGTAGATACGGTAGAACTGGCTGCTACTTTACCCCATCTTGAAAATACCAATACGCAAGCAATGCCATTTATTTCACCTTGGTAATACTTCCTGTTGCCAATAGTACTTTCTTCAATCCCTTGCATTAAATCTAGAATACCTTCAATTTCTTCTGGCATGGCACCCATGATGCCTATGTTCATTTCTGCCATTGTTTAAGAATTAAATGTTCCAATATGCCACAAGATTGAACTGGGGTCGTGCAAATAAAATACTTTACCCCATGGCATGATTTGTATTTCACTGAGTTTTACTCCTTCAAATTGAGCAGGCAGATTCTTGGCTTTTAACTGCCTATGGTATGTATCTAGTTCGTCTAGTTCTAAAAAGACCATGCTGTTATTTACCCAATCTTCTACATAAGCATCTTGTAAGTAAAATGCGAAATTTTCTTTTTTGAAGACCATTAAATGATGACTTAGTTCAAGGGGTTCAAATCCGATTTCTTGGTAGAACTTTTGTGCTACTTGGTAATCCTTTGCGCCTATAAAGGGTCTGATTGATTGAATCATATCTGCTAATAAATTTTTATGTGATGTGAGCTTGGGAAATACAATTCCAGCCATTTTTCTCTGCTTATTTCAAACCAGTCGCAGGGTATTCCTTCCCATTTGTACTGACCATTTTTTACCAATCCTGATTTCTCTAAAACGGCTCGTGATGCCTTGTTCTCATGATGTGCAGATGCATAAATAGCTTGTGCCTTTAAAACTTCAAAGCCATATTTTAAAGAGGCTTGGGCCGATTCACTTGCATATCCTTGATTCCAGTATTTCTTGTTTAAACGATAACCCACATCCAAAATATTGATGTGTCCATTAGTAAGTTCCTTTAGTAGTTTCAGTCCTCCCCAGCCAATATAGTTTCCACTTTCTTTCTCTATTAAACTCCATCTTCCAATACCATTTTCTTCGTATTGTTTTCTTACAAATTCAATGATATCCCTACTTTCTTCAATTGTCTTGATAGGATTATTGCCTAAGTAAATATGGACTTGTGGATCGGAATCCATTTCAAAAAATGCTGCTGCATCTTCCTGTACCATTTCTCTCATGTACAATCTTTCGGTTTCTACAAAAACTTTCATTGTTTTTTAGATTGATTTTAATTTACTGCAATGTATTGATTGTATGGTTTCAATGGTATAGTTTTAGTTGAATCAATCGATATCTTCGTTTAATTGTTTTGTTTGATGATTACTTGATTCAAGGTCTGTAAACTACTTTCCATGTCTTTTACTAACATGTTTTTTACCAGAGGTAATAAGAGGTTCAAAGGATATTTCATTTCACTTTCATTGGTCCAAATTACTTTAGTTTCCTTCTCCGATAAGGCTTCCAAATAGTAATTGGAATAGGCTTTTGAAACAAAAGGTCGTATGAATCTAATTTCTGTTTTGATACTTTTTCCATACTCAAACTGACTCAATTCCAATTCTCCTTCTCCTGCTTTTTTGCCGCTCCAGTAATATACGAAGCCGGGCTCTCCATCTGTTCCTCTGAATTCTTTTTTCATGTCAGGTTCGGCCATCACCCATTTATTAAAATGGTCTTGATTCTTTAATTGTATCAAAAAATTAAACACTTCTTCTTTGTTTAATTGGATAAAACTTTCACATTGAATATGGTAGTCTTTTTTTACAAAGAGGGCTGCAATCAATAGCAGTGCGATGAATGAGGCAAGTGCTCCAATGATGAATAAAAATGTTTCCATTTGGTATCAATAAAAAGTGAAGTGGTTTAAATTAACTTTTATACAAATCAAAACTACCAAGAAATTTTTCCTTTCCATTGATGATGATAGAAAGTTTTTGAGTGCCTGTATAAAATGTCTTCGTTGTAATCACTCTGAAACTTTGGGCTCTTTTTACATGAAGCACTTCTGCTGCTGCCAATTCTCTTTCGCTTATTTTAAATACTTTTAGTCCATGACTACCATTACTTCTTAAATAGTGTATGCCATATTCAATGCGCGCGATTACCGATTTCTTCGAATTATTGCTCAGTCTAAAACTAAACCTCAATGAATCACCTATTTTGATTCTTTTATTTTCTATTTCAAATTCATCACAAATCAATTCAGGATGGTCATGGTAATGAAAGTATTTCAGAATGGTGGCATCTCCTTTTTTTAATAAGGTGCGTGATGCATGTTTTAATAAGGCATCTGTTTCTTTGCTTTTTCCTTTCCAAGCTTCAATGGTTTGATACAAAATACTTGGATGGTCTTTAGATATATCATTGAGGTGATTTGATACACTTTTCCTCACGTATTCAGATGGGTCGTTTTTTAGTTGAGTTAAGATTGCTAAGAGTGGGCGAGGGTCTTTCTTAAATTGATTCAAGGCAATGGCCCAAGGCAATCGTGGTCTGCTGCCTTCACTAGCCAGTCTTCTAACGTGGTGATTGGGGTGTTTACTCCATTTCAATAATTTCTTTAACATTTGTTTTTCATACCGTATGATAAAGGGTCTTACTGCAAATTCACAACTGCTCAATTCGGTTATTTTTTCAAATGCCTCTGTGCTTTCCTTTAAGAAATCAATTCCATATGTTTCAATATAATCAGGGATGAACATCAATTCCAATCCATACGATTGTTTCTTCTTTTCAAGTAATTGTTGAGCAATTTGTATCCAATACCGAGCTACCAAAGGAAAGTCGTTTGGTAAATGTGTATGAAAAATTTGACTGGTATGTTTCATCCTTGCCTTGAGTTCCATTTGCTCAAACTCTTTGTTGAATATGGATTTGAGGAAAGATTGTTTGTTGAAATGAGGGATTATATCCATCACTGTGCTCAGTAACATTTCATAGAAGGCTAGGTTGTATCGGTCTTTTAATAAACTGCTCATGCGAATCATTTGCTTTCTTGTTAAATAAATTAACAAGTGTGAACCATCAATATAAGGCGTCTCAATGCTATTTGCAAATTCACTTCAGATGTTACAGAAGGATTTTCATTCCATTACTATGGATTCTTTTTTATAACTTGATGTAGCAATGTGTGTAATCTATCTTTTTTCGAATTAATATTGAAGTCGAATAAGAACATGCAAACATTAGAACAACTCCAATCAGGCTCTTTAAAAGGACTCAAACACATAAAGATATCCGAATCATTGAATCACTTTCCTTTAGAGATTTTAGATTTGGCAGATAGCTTAGAGATTCTCGACTTATCCAATAACAAGTTGAGTGCATTACCTGATTCATTTTCTTGTTTACATCAATTAAAAATTGCTTTTTTTTCTGATAATTTATTTGAGGAATTACCAGAGGTTTTAGGTCAATGTCCGTCTTTAGAGATGATTGGTTTTAAATCGAACCAAATCAAAACAATTAGTGCTTTATCCTTACCCAAACAATTGCGCTGGTTGATATTAACCAATAACCAAATCAAACAAATTCCAGCTGCCATTGGCGCTTGTTATCGCTTGCAAAAACTGGCTTTGGCTGGTAATTTATTAGAGGAATTACCTGTTGAACTGGCTCAATGCAAAAACTTAGAACTGATTAGAATTTCAGCGAATCGACTACATACCTTTCCAGAGTTTTTATTGCATATGCCTCGTTTGGCTTGGATCGCTTATGCGGGTAATCCCATTGATTTTCCAGTACAGATTCCAGCTAATCTAAGAACTTTTGATATGAATGATATCCAGTTGGGAAAGGTCTTGGGACAAGGTGCTTCAGGTATCATCTATAAAAGTAAATTAAAGCAGGAGGAAGAGGAATTGGCGGTAAAAATATTCAAGGGTCAGGTAACCAGTGATGGTTTTCCAGAAACAGAAATGAATATATGTTTATTGTTGGGTCAGGTTCCTAATTTAGTTGAAGTAAAAGGTAGAATCATCAACCATCCAGATGGCAAGGAGGGTTTGCTGATGGGTTTGATTCCTGGGAATTATAAAAACCTAGGCAATCCACCTAGTTTTGAATCTTGTACCCGAGATGTTTTTGATGTGTATACCAATTTTAGTTTACACCAAATTCATACCATTTTATTGGGTATTGCTCGCGTAGCGCGTCATTTTCACAAATTAGGGATTAGTCATGGTGATTTGTATGCACACAATATTTTATACAATGAACAGGCCGAACATTTATTGGGTGATTTTGGTGCAGGTACTTTTTATGATACCCAATCGCCATTGGCAGAATTGATTGAAAAAGTTGAGGTCAGGGCTTTTGCTTTCTTAATCGATGATTTTCTTCAAAACACCAATGAGCCGCCCTCTGTGCTGAGTCCCTATTATGAACTCTATGATCAATGCAGTCAAGAGCGAGTGGAACAACGTCCTAATTTTAAATGGATAGTTGAATTCCTTGAACAATTAAAAACCGTTTGATAAGTAACTACTAATAACCTCCTTGGAGTGTTTTATGTGAGCCATCGCAATTTGGCATTCTTTTAGATAAGCCACAAACACAATCATTAAAACCTTTTCCACTCAATATACGTGGGATGTATTTTTCAATCCGCGCTTGAATAGTTTTAGATTGTTTGCTTCCTGTAAAATGAATGATATAGGCTCTTTGTCGGCCAATTGTAAGTGCTTCAAATGCTTTTTTGAGTGCAGGGTTTTCTTTGAACTTTATTAAAAGTTCTTCTGGTAACTCAAATTCCTTCGATTCCGTTTTATCAACTTTAGCGCCCGATTTTTCTAATTCAATGGCTTCGAATAAATAGGCTTTGATGAGGTCTTTTTCTTGAATTATTTCTTGTGCGGATTTAAATTTAAAGAACCTAACCGATTGACTATTTTCTCCTGGTTTTACAAGTTTTTTATGTTCATCTTTTAATAACACACCTTTTAAAAAACTCAATACACAATATTCTTTGAATCCGCCTAGAATAAGCACATTGGTCTTGTCAA
>JBMLPO010000317.1:0-3835 GCA_049242065.1 Bacteroidia bacterium | reverse complement strand
TAGTTTCTTGTATAGTCGTCTACAACTGCCTTTTTTCTGTCAAAACAATCTTGCCATATTTTTTGAAGTTTTTTTGATGCTTCTGATGGATCATGTTCAATATCTGTTTTCTTAAACTTAAAGTCAACGCAGTCTCGGTATTCTGGCATTAATTGTTGATATCCTACATATGCTGGCAACCAGTTATAAAAACTTTTTTCATCAGTCAAAACATCTTCTATTCTATTAATCAAGTCTAATTCTTTTGGCAAAACACGGGTGGCTAATATAGAATTCCATTCAAAAAACTCTGCTATCTGATACCGTTTGATACCCATAGTCGCATCAAAAAAATCATGAGTAAATTGATGATAAATTTCTTTTAAATAATACTTGTTATTCTTTGATTCAAATTTCAATTTTAAATGTGCCCCTCCAAACTCAATGGTATACTTCTTATTGGGCATAACATAATTATTACTCTGAGGATAATGGTAATTGGGATTGCGCACACTGCTTCTCTCCATTTCTAACAAAGCATAAGAGTCTTTGTCGACCACAAAATAGCCCTCTTCAAAAGCCTCACCACTAAAGAACCCATTTTCATATCCATCTATTGAATGACGCTCTGCAGGTAAACTTTTGTTTTTATAATGAATGAGATAAGTTTTTTTCGAAATAAATGAACTGGTATCAAATCTAAATTCGTATTCATCAAATGCACGCGGAT
This sequence comes from Bacteroidia bacterium, assembly GCA_049242065.1. GTDB lineage: Bacteria > Bacteroidota > Bacteroidia > UKL13-3 > UKL13-3 > CAISCU01. Next base: position 3,126 of record JBMLPO010000317.1, on the reverse strand, counting down.
TGAGTGACTTGCGCATGAGGTAGTAAACCGGATTTTCATACATCAAATCTTGGATATCATCACTCACATAATCATCAATTGGATAATAATAATGACTTCTTCTCAATTGAATAATTGCAAATGATTCTTTTGATTTGATTTCATTTTGTTGGTGTTGAATTTGATGTGCAATTCCCATTTGCGCTTCAATCAAATTCTTGTACTTCCCATTGATTTGATGGTACTGCCTGTAATTACCTAACAATAAAAATGAACTATCCATATAATTATTGGGTATATTTTCAACTACCCTCAACATGATTTCCTTGGCACTTAAACCTTTTATTTTTGCTTCTTGCAATTGGAAACTTTGTTTTTCTAAATAGATTGTTTTCTCTTGAATTCCTGCAGTGCTAAAACTAATCAAGCCTTGGTAACCAATAAACTTAATTTCTAAGTTTAAATAAGAAGGAATCTTTTTGAACTGCAATTGAACCACACCATTGATATCACTTCTATAGGTTTTATGGGATTTGCTATCCTCCACTTTAGCAAAACTGATCGGTAACGAATCGCGCTGATCTAAAAGATTTAGTTGAAATAAATTCTGAGCATGTACATGTCCAATCTCACTAAAAAGAATGAGCATAAAAATTATTAATTGAAGTTTCCTTTTCATGTTGCGATTGAATTCATATTGATTAGTCAAATAAAATACAGGATCGGTTGATGACAAAATAAAAAATCCGGCCGAAGCCGGATTTTAACTTTGCTCAATTACATCTTCACACCCCTGTGATTACAATTTTTGCAATTTTTTATTGAACTGTTTTCCATCTTCAGTAGTAACCCTGATGATATACAAACCGCCTTGAATATCTTGGATGTAAATTGAACCATCCGATTCTATTTCATTTTTATTCACTTGTTTAATCAGGGCGCCACTGATATCGTAAACTTGGATAGTATTTATTTTAGCTGATACATTTCCAAATTGAACAACTACTTTGTCTTGTGCTGGATTTGGGAATACTTGCAAAGACTCACTTAACAATTCCATTTCATCCTTTATACCAGTTGACACAAAATTCTTACCAACAACAATATCAATATTACCAAAATCTGTATTAGTTGATGCAATAGCAATTTCAGGTGCTAAGGTTACCCTTCCTGCCATTTCACCCCATACTGTATATTTCCCTTCAGGCAAATTACTGAAGCTGTATGAACCATTGGCATGACTATGTGTATAGGATACAACTTTACCTTGTTCGTTTAATAAATAAATGAGCATTTTATTGACAGGTGTACCATAAGAGATTTCACCCGTTTCATTTTTATTACCCAATCCATAATAAACTTTACCAGATACTTTACCTAAACCATTACCCAAATCATAAAATGTTTTCAATTGAATATTGATATCATCTCTTGGACCTAATAAGGTTATCACCAAGGCATCATCCCAATTCAAAGCAGATGGATAATAAGTTGGTATATAATTTTGATTTTGGAATGGATCGAATGCAAAGTTTGCTTGAGCCAAATAATATCCAGGCACCAATTCTACTTCGTAATATCCAGAATCATTTGTAACTGCATATTGATAAAAGTTCAAGGTACCACTTACTGGTTCATAGGCATAAATCAAAACTCCAGCATTCACAGCAGCTGAATTTCCAGCCATTACTTTACCTGATAATTTTTGCAAGGCTCCTACACCTACTAATTGTGAGCTGGTATCTGCACATTGTCCACCAACTGTATAAATCAAACTCACAAAATAAATACCTGGGTTGGTATAAGTATGTGTGAAGTAGATGCTATCAGGTCCTTTGTAAGTGCTTCCATCACCCCAATCAATTGATACCTCTTTGCTACCACTTGTACCTGATGATGTATTAGAAACAAATAAGTACAAAGTATTTTCAACTGAATGTGTTTTAAAATCCACCTCACAAATTGGAACCATACTGGTGATGCGTATCTGTTCACAATAACTCAATTGAATCGGACAAGTGCCTCCTTCAGCGGTGATACAAACAGTATAAGTTCCTGTATCTTGATAAGTATGGTTCACCGAATTATCCATGGTATGCCAAGCCATATTGTTATCACCAAAATCAAATGTATAACTAGCAAATGGAGAAGGATTGTTATCGTAAATCACGAAGTTTACTTTTTGATTGGTAATGGTAGGTGTAAATCTCACATGACATTCAGTTGTATCAAAGGTTCTAACATAAGAGATAAAAGTATCTCTACAAGTTCCATTCATCATCAACTTAACTGTATACATACCTTGGTTGGTATAAACATGACGTGGATTCTGTAAATTGCTTGTATTGCTATCTCCAAAATCCCAGGTATAAGAAACATTAGGGTCTGTAGAAAAACTTTGATTAACGAAACCAATATCTGTTCCTGAAAAATAATTGTATTCAAACTGTGAATAACAATAATTATTCATCACCACATTAATGGCTTCACAGTAATAATCAAAGTTCTTAGCAGTATCGTAAACGGCCAAACAAACTTGATACACACCCGGCTTTTTAAACCTAAATTGTTCTGTTGCCAATCCATCCTTAAATTCTCCGTCACCAAAATTCCACAATCTTCTGTATACTGCGCCTTGCGGAATAGATACATCTTGAAAGGTATACAAACCACTTGAATCTGGAATGATGTTCATAGCAGCAGTAATAGCTTTGGTAGCAGATAGGGTGATTTGCTGACAACTTGTTCTATTGGTTCCAGAACAAAATGAATCTGTTAAACATACCGTATAAGTTCCTGAATTTTGATAATAATGCCAAACCACTTTATCGGTAGAAAACTCAGCTTTTGTCCCATCACCAAAATCCCAATTATACCAACCAATACCAGGAATTTGTCCTGCAGTTTTGTTGTAGAATTCTGTGTACAATCCTGACTTATAAGCATCGAATTCAGGATTACAAAGTTGCGCATTTGAACTTACACTTGGTAAGAAAGCCAGTAGAAAAAGCCAAATGCTCAATTTCAATTGACAAGTAATATTTTTTGTATTCATTGTTTTATTTTTATTTAAAATGATACCTGATTCCAGCTTGTACACGCCAGAAATCTTTTTGATTTAAACTACTGCTCAGGTAATGCCTGTAG
>JBMLPO010000316.1:1778-10905 GCA_049242065.1 Bacteroidia bacterium | reverse complement strand
TGCCAAATTAGATGTATATATAATACTTCAATTTGGCAGCAACGACAAAGATGACTTTGTTTCTGTCTTTAAGTAATTTAAAAACTAATTTTAATTGATGCATAGATTTTAAAGCAATAGTCCTTAAAACCATTCATATAAATTATTAAATAAAGTATAATTGATTGATAATAAGTTCTAATAAAGATTTTCAGCAGGCCCTATCTAATCAAATCAATAGTGCCGGATAAATATTCTGCAGTGTTATTTTTATACTTTACTAATAGCTTATACGAATAGGTATCTGTTGTATTATTCTTTCCAGACCAAGATTCTAAATAGTTTTGACTTGAAAATACCTCAATTCCCCATCTATTGTAAATCTTTAATTCATATAACTCTAAATTTCGTGCTGAAAGCGGAATTAAAAATTCATCATTAATGCCATCTCCATTTGGGGTAAAGGCACTAGGTATAAATATTTGTGGTTTACATTTTTCTAAAACTTCTATGTATTTCTCTCCTTTGCAATTATTAGAATCAATTACACTTAGTTTATATATTTTTGATTCATACGCTTGTATTTTAGAGTTTGTTTCTCCTGTTGGTTCCCACAAGTAAGATTGATAAGTGCCCGCCCAAAGCAAAATGGAGTTTACCTCATCAAAACATACCAAAGTATCACTGCTTGCGATAACCGAAATAGGTGGTTTTGCTCTTACATAAATTGTATCTGTATTAATACAAGAACTTTGTTTATCTCTTACCTGAATCATCCATATTCCAGTATCTGGTAAAATACCCAATTGGTTTGTATCACCACTACTCCACGTATAAGTAACAGGTACTTTTGTGATGGCATTTATCTTTATTGCATTACCCAAACATACAGAGGTATCGCGTGTTACAAACAACTCTGGTTCTTTTATATAGTCAATAAAAAAGCTATCTGTTCTTTTGCAATCACCAGTAAACATTTGTACCCACTGAGGCCCTTTGGTATTCCAAGAATAATTGGAACTAGCAGATGAACTACCATTACTCCATAAATAATTACATGTTACTTTTGGATTTGATTTTAGTTCGATGCTTGTATTTTCACAGATAACAAATACATCCTTATCTAGAGTTGATGCCAAATAAGGTGAAGGAATTAAATGAAAGGTATCTACCATATAAACACTTCTATCATAAAAATAACTCTTCACCCAATAAACACCGGTATCATTAAAAGTTCTTGTTTCATGTATGGTATCTCCATCAAACCACTCAAAACCTTTTGAACCCGCGGCTGCACTCAATATAGTTGGATAACAAATTGAACTGTCATAACGATGAAAGGTATTTTGGGGAATCAAAGAGACGTCGTCTACATAATAGGGAGCATTTCCCCAATTTAAATAATAATTATATACATTGAAAATCTTTGTATTTTTTTCATAGTTAAAACAACCCAAACTTAAATACTCTTCATTTCCTTTGGCTTCAAAACTTCCCTTTATTTCCATCCAATTAACTGTATCTGCTAAGGGTGTATTTAAATCATTTTCAATTTGAGGAGGGGAATATTTAGCAACAGTTCCTGGGTCTTTATAATATACCCCAGTATCTGAAAGAACAAATGCTTCTTTTCCCAAAAACATCCCCAATGCAGATATTCTGAAATATTTCGAACCTTTACCTACTATAATCTCAGTGGCGGAAACAAAATACTTTCCCTCATATTTTAAACGAGGAATTAATTTTTCTTTTAATCGGGTTTCTACATATTTTCTATCATCAAGGGGAGAATTAAGATCAAGAAAACTAATTGATATATATCCATTGCCTGAATGAGTATTTTGCTCTCCAAATTCATTTTTAGGAACTCCAAAAGTAGGATAAATTCTACCTAACCAGTCTAAAATCAAAGTATCATTCGCACAAGTATTAAGAGCCCAAGCATTACCTATCCAATTATCAAAACAATTTGAAATCCTGCCAGCTGAATATTTAACAGGGCAATCATTACCAATCATCTCAAAACTGCCATTACGCACCAAATTGGGTTGTGCAAAAGCATAATTTGAAATGAAATAGATTATTAAGCTTAGTATAAGTTTTAAAGGGGTAGCCATCAAACAAATTTAATCAGATATATGAACAATAAGCACTTATAGAAATTATTTATTTATTAAAGAATACACAAAAATCAATCTCAATCATTCTTCCAATTAAGATAAACATTCATATTTAATGCATTCCTCACTCCACCTTTATCCCATATTTCATTAACAAACCGGGTAATCCATTCACAGAGAATTTGGCGGCTTTGAGTTTGTTGATTTCAGGGTCGATAATGAATCCATACGCTTCTCTGAAATCTGCCTTTTCTAAATTGGTTTGATTGAATACACTGGCACTTAAATCGGTATCTTTAAACACCGCACCACTTAAATCTGCATCTACAAAATTGGCTTCTTTTAAGCTACATTGAATAAAAAATGTTTTACTTATCTTCTTTCCATGAAAGGAGGAATAGTCAATTTTGCAGCCTTCAAATCGAAATGATAATAAGAAATCTTTACACCTCGAAAAATCAATTCCCAACATTTTACAATCTTTGAATTTAGTACCCTGCAAGCCTGTATTAACTAACTTAACCATACTGAAATTGCAATTCTCAAACTCACAATCCAGAAAATTACTCATAGAAAAATCTGCTTTGGTAAAATCACAATCCTTAAACACACATAACTCAAATTCAATGCCTGATAAGTTATGTTCGCTGAGGTTGATTGCGCTGTAAGTCTTCTCCAGATTATATTTTTCCATTAGTCAAATTAACGAATATCTGTTTGTTTATCAATAAATAGATTTGGTCAGAAAAACACATAAATATGAAATTTTCATTCCTCATTATCCATGAGCTAAAGCTACACGGCTATTGAGGAATCAGAATGATTTTACTTGGATGTTAAATTTGAAAGAATCGCTATTGATTTTATTTAAAATTTCAAATCAAACAATTTCTCATAATGATAGCCTTTTAGAATCTATTCCGTTTTTGAAACCGAACCCTGTAAACCTGCAACAAATGCTCGAGTTCAGCTTCACTGGTATCGTATTCATCTATATATACTTCATGTAAATCATCATACACTTCATAGCTTAATTTATACCTGATATGTTTACCAGAACCTTCTCTTTCTACCTGCTCATTCTTGATTAAATGCCAAGGCTTAAACTCACAAAACGCAGTTTCAATGCCTTTGTCGTTGAGGGTAATTTGCGGACTTGTATTGCTATATTCTTTGTACTCCTTGAACATTCCCCAAGTTCCTGCACCAATGAGTATGACAGCAAAGAGATAAGATTCTTGATACAAAAAATAAAATCCTCCTATAACTAAGAATGACATAAAAATCAACTCCATTAAATTCTTACTTCTTGAATAATAAATGATGCTTTCATTTGGGATATTCAAATCATCTTCATACACATCATCCTTATTAAACTTATGTTGAATTTCACTCCATCTTTCTTTTGCTACTGAACTCCAAACTTCAGTTTTCTCATAGCTACTACCATCAGGCCAAATCAGGTTTTCTTTGATGGCTTTACGTTTCAACTCATGAACATTTCGCACATGAGAGAATGCCCAAACTTTCCATTTAACAACATTAAAACTCCACCAAATCCAAGCGGGAATCACCGAAAATATCATACCCAAAATGGTAAACCAGGCCGGACAAATTCCGAATATACTTAAAACTAATGGAGTAGAAACACAGATGATCATGATAGCCAAAGTTGGATAAGTTAATAAGTACTTTCCCCTTTTAATGGCATCATTTACACTTACAAAATCATTCATTTGAATTCAATTTTAATTTTGGAATCAATAACATGTATTCTTTAAAACAAGCATAGGTAAGTTTCGCATCTTCTAAAGCATTGTGTTGTTCATCATCTCTAGAAAGACCAAACATTTCTGCTACAGCTTTCAGGCTATAAGATTGCGGACGTTTTTTTCCGTTGTTATCAAAAATCTGATAAAACACAAAAGACAAACTCATTAAGTCGATGAGCTTAAATGAATAAGGCCAATTCATATGCAAATAGGCATATTCCTCTTTTAAAAAATTGATATCATTGATGACACTTTGCCCGCACATCACCAAATCTTTTAAAGAATCTTTGGCTTCACGGCGTAAGCTTTTTCGCACCCAAGCCTCCATGTTTTCCAATACTTCGTTCGACATAGGAGCATCTTCTAAATCAATTAAAGAAATGCCATGAATCTGCTCCGCTGCCTGAGTAAAAGTTTCCTCATTATTGGGATAAACAAGGCTTTCGAAAGTTGATATCAACTTCCAATTGTCATCAGCAAGCACAGCACCTATTTGTATCATATCGTGGTAACCCGCTTCAGAGCCTGTCATTTCTAAATCAAAAATCAGATAAGGCATATGGTAAATTTGATTGAAAAATAAGGCAAATACTTGTTTTATAAAATGAGCAATTCAACAAGTATAAAAATCACTTTATTACAAAGGATTTATTATCATCAGAAGCTTTCACCAAAAGAAATTCAGGTTGGTCTAATAAACTTCTTCCACTCATCACCACATCCACTTGTTTGTTATTGGCGAGGTATATTTTGGTACCTACTTTAAACTCATACTTCTTTCTGCTTAAAGGCATCAAAACAAAGATGCGAGTAGCATTCCCAGGGATACCTGGTGTATAAGAAATGAGTGCTACTTTTTTGGGTTTAAGAGAATTGTTTCTCAAATAAATCTTTACATTTTCATTTTGAGGATCGATAGCAAAAAGGGTGTTGAATGACAACAAAAGTGCAGCCATCAAGAAAGTAAATTTCTTCATATTCATGTAGTGTTTAATAAAAAATTGAAAAGGAATTCTAAGAATTATTTGAGTTGAAAGAGGATTTTTGCATTCGATTCATTATCGCTGTGGATATAAAATTTTAGTCGCTTTAAAGGTGTTACAACCTCTAATAAAGCAGTATTAGGAGGCAGTTCACCTAAGGTTTCAGCAACCACAATCAACTCGTGCTGGGGTTTATTTTTATTCAACACCAGTTTCTTAGTTATTGCTTGTTTACTCAACCCAACTCTTTCAAAAATTAATTTACCATTATCGAATACAGAGATGGTATCACCATCAATTTTTTTATCATCATACAAATTGATTTCAAATTCGCCTTCAGGTAATTCAACTTTTTGAATCAATAAATCATTCCTATTATTCACTTTATAAGCCAAGGGAATTTCAGGAACTTCTTCTAAAGGTCTTTCTCGTTCATAAGGAGTTGGTCTTTTATGAATGATTGGCTTTTCAGGCACTTTCTTTGGCAACTCGGGTTTGACAACAGGTTTAGGTTGTGGATTGGGCTTCTTAGGAATTGGAGCAACAATTTTGCTTTGATTTGTTTTAAGTGTTGTTTCTGGTTTCAATTCTTCTTCTTCATATTCAACCAAACAAATATCATCGATGGCAAAATCGTTTCCACAGCCACCAGTTTCTAAATTTTTAAATCGAAGTACCATAGGCTCCATCATTTCATTCAGAGTAAATCTCATTTGAAATTTTTTCCAAATCGGAACTTGGTTATTAGGAATGATTCCTGTTGAATAAATTGCTAGTTGTCTTCCCCTTTTTGTTTCTAATGAAATTTCAATATTGGGTTGAGTGGCTTCACATCCATCTGTAGATATTAAAATGTTTGCAATATGAACTGATAGTTCAAATTTCCCATTTACCTTCAAAGGCCTCATTGGCACATTTAAAAAATCACCTGGATTATAGGCTGAATTGACAATCATAAAATTGCCGTTTGCATCACCCTTGGTATGGTCTTCTTCCAATCTCCTCCATTTGTCGCCAAAACACCCTTGTGTTCTTTGAACAATAGAAAAATTGCCATCATCTGGACAAGTTGAATTTTGTTTATTATAGGACCCAAAATCGAGAAAACTAGTTCCTAAAAACTTCCCATTCGAACCAAAACTAATGGTAAAAACGGTATCGGTATAACGGATTTCTTTCTGTGCTTTTGATTGAATAGATACTAGTAAACCAAGCAAGAAAAAAAACAAGTAGAGATATTTATTCATTGGCGATTGCATTCAAGTAGGTACAATGATTTTAAAAAGTTCAGTACTTTCAACGAATAAAATCTCAGAATGCGTTTCCGTTTATCCGAACTTCATTCAGAAGCAGGCAAAATGAATAAGCTGATTTTACAACTTTTCGTAAATAATAGCTACTCCTTGTCCTACACCTACACACATGGTTGCCAAACCATAACGTACATTGCGCTTTTGCATTTCGTGTAAAAGTGTTGTGGTGATTCTTGAACCGCTTGCTCCTAGTGGGTGACCAATAGCTATGGAACCTCCATTTACATTCACAATGGCAGGATTGATTTCCAAATCTTTCATACAAGCCAATCCTTGTGAAGCAAATGCCTCATTGAGTTCTATCAATCCAATATCATTCATGCTTAAACCTGCACGTTGGAGCGCTTTTCTGGTGGCAGGAACGGGACCAATTCCCATCACTGATGGATCTACCCCTGCAACTGCTTTTGCAACAACACGGGCCATTGGTTTTAAATTCATTGATTTAACTGCAAATTCGGATGCAAGTAATAATGCAGCAGCACCATCATTGATACCAGAAGAATTTCCTGCAGTTACCGAACCATCCTTTTTGAAAGCAGGTTTTAGTTTAGCTAAATCTTCTAAACTACTCAAACGTGGATGTTCATCCTTATCAAATAATTTGGCATCACCTTTTTTCTGAGGAACAGCAATTGCACACAATTCATTTGCAAAACGATTGGCTTCGTGTGCTGCTTGGTATTTGCTCTGCGATTGAAACGCAAATTCATCTTGTTGTTCTCTGCTGATATTCCATTGCTGAGCAACATTTTCTGCAGTTTCACCCATGCTATATGGATGATACAATTCTGCTAAACGTTTATTGGTAAACCTCCAACCAATGGTGGTATCATATATCTCGGGTGTTCTACTAAAAGCTGTTTCGGCTTTAGCCATGACAAAAGGGGCACGGGTCATGGATTCGGTTCCACCAGCAATATATAAATCACCATCACCTGCCTGAATGGCTCTACCTGCATCAATAATACTTTGTAAACCCGATGCACATAATCTATTGACTGTATTACCTCCAATTTGGCTAGGCAATCCTGCTAATAACAAAGCCATACGGGCAACATTTCTGTTGTCTTCACCAGCTTGATTAGCGGCACCTAAAATTACATCTTCGATGGCATTTACATCAATAGAGGGATTGCGATCAATCAAGGTTTTAATAACCATTCCAGCTAAATCGTCTGGACGAACTGTACTTAAAGCACCATTAAACTTAGCAACCGGACTGCGTAATGCATCAATTATAAAAATGTCTTTCATGGAGAAAAATTTGGGCGAAATTAGGGAATCAAACTCAATTATGGCTGAATTCAGTGAATTGATTTCTGAAGAATGTTTGAGTTTAGGAAATTTATACTTTTTTGAGCACGAGAGCCAACAAAAACCTACTACCTTTGCCAGCTCATGTCGAATAAAAAAGCAGATTTAAAATCAGGTTCCGCCTTCAATTGGTCATTGTTTAGCAGAATTGCGGGCTTAGCAGGACCTTATAAAAGTAAATTTGTACTAGCTATTTTACTTACAGTGAGCATGGCTATTTTGGGGCCACTCAGACCTTTTTTAATTCAATATACCCTCGATCATCAAGTTGCACAAGCCGATATAAATGGATTATGGCTGATGTCGGTTTTCATTTTAAGCACCTTGCTTATTCATACCGCTATACAATTCAATAGTACTTTATTAAGCAACCAACTTGCTCAACAAATTATTTTTGATTTAAGAAACAAAGTATACAAACACCTCAATTCTCTTCAAATACGTTTCTTTGATAAAACACCCGTAGGAACGCTGGTTACAAGAAGCATCAGTGATATTGAAACAGTAAGTGAAATATTCAGTGAAGGACTTATCAATATCATCGGAGATTCTCTTCAAATTATTGTGATTCTTATTTTGATGTTGAGTACCGATTGGAAACTATCCTTGGTGAGTTTATCTGTACTACCCTTTTTAATGTACGCTGGATATGTATTTAAAGAAAGTGTGAAAGCAAGTTTTGAGGATGTAAGAAACCAAGTTGCACGTCTGAATACTTTTGTACAAGAACACATTACAGGCATGCAAATTGTTCAGATTTTTAATAGAGAACAGGCAGAATACAAAAAGTTTGAAACCATCAACAAAAGCCATAGAGATGCCAATATCAAATCTGTTTTTTATTACAGCGTTTTTTTTCCTGTGGTTGAAGTAATATCTGCCATTTCAATAGGCTTAATAGTATGGTATGGAGCAAGAGGTGTGATGGGCGAAACTACCTCGGTTGGTACCTTGGTGGCATTTATCATGTACATCAATTTGTTCTTTAGACCCATAAGACAATTAGCCGATCGTTTTAATAACCTTCAAATGGGAATGGTGGCTAGCGAAAGAATATTCAAATTGTTAGATGATAATTCCGACAAAGAAATGAGTGGTCAGCCCATTCAAAAAAGATTAAAAGGGGATGTTGAATTTAAAAATGTTTGGTTTGAATACAAGCAAGATGAACCCGTTTTAAAAGGAATCAGTTTTAATTTGAAGGAAGGCCATAACCTTGCATTAGTAGGCGCAACAGGTGCAGGAAAAAGTTCTGTAATCAACCTACTCAGTAAATTTTATCCGATAAAAAGCGGAGATATATTAATCGGTAATGAATCGATTATGTCTTATTCAAATACTGATTTAAGAAAACAGATTGCAGTGGTTTTACAAGATGTGTTTTTATTCAGTGGAAGTATTCTTGACAATATCAGATTATACAAACCAGAGTTAAGTGAAGAAGTCATCATAGAAACTGCAAAGAAACTAGGCGCTCATGATTTTATAAGTCGATTACCCAAACAATACCACCAGGAAGTACATGAAAGAGGAGCCACTTTATCGGTTGGACAAAGACAATTGATTTCATTTGTGAGGGCGATGGTAAGTAATCCAAGTATTTTGGTATTAGATGAAGCCACCTCATCAATTGATCATGAAAC
>JBMLPO010000316.1:0-1768 GCA_049242065.1 Bacteroidia bacterium | reverse complement strand
ATCATTCAAAGTGCCATTAAAGTAATGATGAAAGGTCGAACCAGTATTGTAATTGCACATCGCTTAAGCACCATTCAAGATGCAGATGAAATTCTGGTTTTGGAAAAAGGTGAAATAGTAGAAAGAGGTAATCATCAAGCCTTACTTGACTTAAACGGTAACTACAAAAATCTTTATGATACCCAATTTAAAATGATGGAAAAATAAATCGTTTGAATCAAAAAGATTAAATGAAACCATTCCATTTTCTGATGAACCATTCAAGAGTTAAAAGGGCTAAAAGAAAATAAAACAACCAATCGAAATGAATGAGTTCTTGGTTGTTTTCCTTTTCCGAAATCAGGGGTTTTGATACATCTGATTGCGATAAATCATCTGCCAATTTTTGCCAATCATTTAAGTAGTAAAAAGCACCTTTGCTATCAGTCGATAAATTTCTAAGTAAAGCAAAATCAGCTTTGGTATTATAGGCCTCCAATTGTAATGATTGAATCGTAAAATTACCTTTTTTTACCTCATTGGGATTGGATTCAAAACGGGCTTCATAAGTATAATTTCCAGGATCAAACAATCCTGCATCCAATTGGTAAGCTTGTTCTGTTTTACTAAATGTATAAGTATATTTTTTACCAGAAGCATTGCGTAATTCCAGTTTTAGTTCTTTGCTATTATCTGGTTCAAATGCCTCATTAAAATAAGAAGCTTCAAATACAACAGATTCTGTTTCATCAAAAATTCTTTCTAGGGGTTTTACCTTAAACCTACTTTTATCATCCTTACCGGCTAATACCTGAACAGTTTTGGCAACTAATTGATTCAGCAATGGTGTTTCTCCGCTCAATTGAAACTCTGCTAATTTCCATCGCCAAATACCTTCACCACAAATAAAACCACGCTTCACCATTTGTTGTCTATTAAAGAACCACAAAGGATAATTGGTCTTCACATAACCAATCTGCTGAAACAATAATACTTCAGAACCCTGAGGAATTCTGTAATTCCCAAATGGCACACCCAAAGGAGGAAATTTAGAAACCATTTGCATATCCTTGTCTTCAATAAACAGATTAAACTGATCATTCTTCCATGCCTTTGCTTCGTTTAATCCCGACCTGTATCCATCGATTTGTAAACCCAAATCAGCTTGCGATAAATAAGGAATACCACTTGAAGCTCCAATAATATACAATTGTGGAATACCCGCTTCATTTAAATCCCTGATTAAACCCAATCCCTCTGCTCTGATACCCGGAATTTGATGTAGAATGTATAAATCTGCTTGTTTGATTTTTTCTATCTTGTGTTCGGCAAGCGAACTGATTTCCAAATCAAGATTTTTATTCGAAGCCAAAATTTGTTTGATGGCAGCAATATCCGGGTTTGGATTTTGGTAGACCAACATGATTTTTTGTTTGCTTTTCAATACCTGAATAGCCAATTGAATTTGATTATTTGAATAGGTTCTTTCACCTTCAATTCTATTCAAAACAATATTGTATTGATGAATACCTTCTTGAGCTGCTTCGAGTTCACATGAAAAAGGAATCAATGCTTGCTTTTCTAAAATGGGATATGATTTCTGAAACAACACTTTTCCATTTTCAATCACTTGCACGGAGGCCGATTTTCCTTTTAAATCTTCGGCTTGAATGAGCGCTGTTAATTGAAATTTATTACCTTCAAACACCAACTCATTGTATCGAGCCTGATGAATCCATAAGTCTTTGAATGTAGAAGTATCGCCGCAAGCCACTGTAAATACTGGGAC
>JBMLPO010000315.1:0-14635 GCA_049242065.1 Bacteroidia bacterium | reverse complement strand
AGGTTCTTACTCCATAGATGATTGTTTTTCCATCAGGGGAGATCTGAGGTTCTGTGACCCTATTTAATTTCCAAAGTTTTTCAATACTTAGTTTTTCTTGGGCTTGTGATTGGGCCATTATTGGAAGTAATAAAGTGAAATACAATAATATTCTCATTTTTTAAACTTATTTTTTATAAAATTAAAATGCCGACTTGCCTGTTTTTACAAGATTTGAACTGGCTTTCACCAATATTTTTTTTCTTTTATAAATCATGGCTTCAGCATTCATGATGGCTATTCCTTTTCTAACAATTTTTGATTCGATAATGATTTCATCACCTGGTAATGCAAAAGATAAATAATCAATACTCAAATTAACAGTACTGTATTGCTCTTTGATTCCTAAACTATAAACGGTGGTACCAATTATATCATCAATAATAGCTGCAGCCATTCCACCATGAAAGGTTCCAAAAGGATTGATCCATTCATCTCTAATGATATAGGAAACTTTGAGATGTCCCTCTTCTGCAAATTCGAGCTTTCCATTTAACCATTTACTTAAAGGTGATAGTGCTTTGTCTTTGCCATATTTGCCTATACATTCTTTTAAGTAATTTAAGTGAAGGTTTTCTGATTGATTGCTCATTTATCTTGTTTGAGTTTAAGTGCTCTATAGTAATTGGTGATAAAAGAAGTAGCTGGTGATGATTTATAATGACAGTGATTACTGATACTTCCTGTCTCTTCACATTTACATGCAACAATTTTATTGTTTTCTAGAAAATACCTGCAGGTTTCACAAGCAACAGCAGAGCAGGTTTTAAAGAATGCATCCTCTTTTACAACAAATGAATTCCCTTCCATGTCTAAATCAATTGCTGCAAGTCTTTTTCTATTTTGATAAGTGCATGTTGCAACCAAGAAATAAGCGTTTTGTAATTGTTCAATTTTTAATTCAACTACTTTGGTCCCGTCGCGAAATGTCCATTCAATAGCTTTCACTAATTGTTCTGAGTTTTCAGAAAGTTCAAACACGCCATTGTTGACTTTACCTACTTCAATTTGTTGAGCTGACCCAATCAATGAAAGAAGGCAAAATGTAAAAATAAATAAAATTGATTTTTTCATATTTTGTTTTTACCAAACGATATGGTAATTTTTTTCAATTCCTGTGCTATCTTTTTCTTTATCAACTTTCGTCCTAAACCAGTATCGCTGATTACAAGATTCAAAGATGAATACGACTACAAAGGTGAGTAATAGCAAGCATTTATCATTGTGATTTTTCGACATGTTGAATTAATTAATCCAATTCGCTACAAAATAGGCAGAACCTGCCGCCAATGCTCCAATCATTAGAATTTTAAATGCGCCTAATAATGGGGGTTGACCAATGATTTTGGTTTTGAAATAACCAAATATGAATAAACAAATAGCAGTTACAATACATGAATAAAAGAAGCCATCTTGGGCATTATCTGTAAATGCTGGGAAATAAGAACTCAATGGAACAATTCCTCCTATAATGTATGAAATTCCAATAGTGAGTGCACTTTGACGGGCTCTATTGATATCTGGTTTTTCAAGTCCTAGTTCAAAACGCATCATGAATTGAACCCATTTGTCTTTGTCTTTTGCGAGTTCATCTACAATTTTCATTTGAGAGTCTGGGCTCAAACCGTAATCTTCAAAAACCTCTCTTACTTCCTCTTTTTCTTTTTCTGGGTAATGATCTACCTCATAATATTCTCTTTTGAGTTCAGAATCATAATGGTCAATTTCTGTTTTTCCTGCTAAATAGCCACCTAAACCCATTGCAATTGAACCAGCAACAATTTCTGCAAGGCCTGCGGTAACAATTACGCCATTGCCTTGTGCAGCACCTGTTAAACCTGCGGCTAATGCGAAAGGAACAGTGAGTCCATCGCTCATGCCAATAACAATATCTCTTACAATTTCACTGCCACTAAAGTGTTTCTCGCTGTGGCTATGGCTTAAATCTGACATAAGTATAAATATACTGCGATTTAAGCAGAAATTCCTTAAAAAAGAATTGAAAAATACAGGAAAGAAAAATCAGATTAGCTGCCTCTTATTTTCTCGTATTTGCTGAGATTGGAGATGTTTATTTCACTCAGCAATTCGATGGCTTTGGGTTTTTCTATTTCATCAGCACCTTTGTAGATATTGATTAATTCATCACTTTTGGCTTCAAAGAATACCAATAACATTACTGTATTAGGTGCAATTTTAAAAACCTTTTTTACCTCATTTAATGAAGCATAAATTTGCTTTCTAGCAGCTACTGGGTCTTTAGCAAATTGATCCATACCTTTTCGATGATAGATATAATAAGCTTTTCTCAATGGTCTGAATCTTTCATTTAAGATATTATCAACCAAATTATATCTTGTTCTTACGGTTCTTTCAAAAGGTTTCCAACCTGCTCTTGAACTGCTTTGTTGAGCCACATTGGCAACTTGGAATGCTTTGTTAAATAATGCAGTTCCGCCTTCTTCACCAAATGAATCAAAGTCTAATCCTAAACTATAATAGGCATAAAATCCCATCAATGATGATAAATCACTTAGGTGATTTCCATCCTGAAAATCTAATCGGTCTTGTTCTTGAAATTTAAAATCAAAGTTTTCATCATTGAAACTTAATAGGGTAGTAGAGTAGGTGGATCCATATACGGTTCTTCTACTTTGTATTATAGCAGATGCTTTATATTCATAAGTATTTTGGTCGTATGAACTTAAAATGATTTCTATATTCATGTCTACTCTTTCAACCTGTTGTACATTTTCTCCTGACCATTTGGTATTGTTCATGAACTCAGTGAGTCTTTGTTCCAATGAACGGAAAATGGATTTATCGGCAATCTGTACCTGAACATCATTGATTTTAATTCGGCAGTTCAAATCTTGAGCAGAACCCGATAAAAATGCAATCAGAAAAAGGCAAAGGCAGAGAATATTTTTAATCATTCAATAATACTTTTACTTGTTCAACGATATCTTTTGCAACTTCTTCTTTTGACTTAAGTGGATAATCAATTTTTGCCCCATTTTTCTTCAAAATAGTAATTTGATTAGTTGCATGTCCGAAGCCCGCACCGGCTTGCTGCAAGGAGTTTAACACGATGAAGTCTAGATTTTTATTTTTTAGTTTCTTTAACGCATTTTCTTCTTCATTATTTGTTTCTAAAGCAAAGCCAACTAAAAGTTGATTTACTTTAGTATCGCCTAAGAACTTTAAAATGTCTTTGGTTTTGGTAAGTTCAATTGAAAATTGATCTTCTTGTTTTTTGATTTTGGTATCACTCACATGTAGCGGTGTATAGTCGGCAACAGCAGCGCTCATAATAGCAATGTCTGAACTATTGAACTCTTTTACCACTGCTTCATACATATCAGCAGCAGATACCACATTGATTCGATGAACAGCTGGATGGTTTATTTCTTCATTGCTTGGCCCAGATACTAAAATCACTTTTGCACCTTGTTTGGCAAATGCTAAAGCCAGCGCAAAACCCATTTTTCCACTAGAGTGGTTTCCAATGAAACGCACTGGATCAATGGACTCATAAGTGGGGCCAGCTGTGATGAGTACTTTTTTGTTTCGAAGCTTATTATTTGGAAGTAATTCAGCACAAATGGTTTCAAATATTTTTTCTGGCTCAGCCATTCTACCAGTTCCAACCAATCCACTTGCTAATTCACCAGATTCAGCATCAATCATTTGATTTCCGAATGAAAGTAGACTAGCAATATTCTTTTTTGTAGAAGGATGTTGAAACATATCTAAATCCATAGCTGGAGCAAACCAAACCGGACATTTTGCAGATAAATAGGTTGCCAATAGTAGATTGTCACAAATGCCATTTGCCATTTTTGAAATGGTATTAGCTGTAGCTGGAGCAATAAGCATGATATCGGCCCATATTGCTAAATCAACATGGTTGGTCCATTCACCTTGTTCATTCTTTACAAATTGAGTATGAACAGGATTTTTACTTAATGTAGCTAAAGTGAGCGGTGTGATGAATTCGGCAGCTGCTGGACTAAGTACAATTTTGACTTCAGCCCCAGCTTTAACAAATAAGCGGGTCAATGCCGCACATTTGTATGCTGCAATGCTCCCGCTTATTCCTAGAAGTATGTGTTTCCCTTCCAACATGGAAGAAGATTAAATATTGAAACCTTCAGCGAAACGTTTTTCTTTTTCAGGATTTCTGAAATATACTTTTTCAGCCAAAAATTCTTCAGTTGCAATCAAAGTTGCTTTAGGCAATCTTTCATAATGCATGCTGATTTCAATTTGCTCTCTGTTTTCGAAAACCTCTTCTAATGTATCGCTGTCGTTGTTGAATTCATTCAATTTCGCATGCAACTCTTCTTTCATTTGAGCTGAAATCTGATTTGCTCTTTTTGAAATGATTGCAATACTCTCATACAAGTTTTTGGTTTCTTTCTCCAACTTACGAAAATCACGTGGAATAGTAGTTGAAGGTACATTTTGATAATTGATAGCCATATTTGTAAATTTTAATTATATTTAATTGAGTTGTGCAGCCTTGTCGATTCTTTTCAAAGCGCTTTTTGCTTTTTCATTGAGTTCAACAGCATCTGCCATGTATTTGTTTCCTTCTGTATATTGTTCTCTGAAGTTTTCAAAAGCCTTCATTGTGTTTTCAAATCTCTCTTTTTGTTTTTCAGGGATACTATTTACGGCGAGAAGGTAATGAGATTTTATGATTAAATAATCAACTTCTTCTTTTTGTGGGATTTCAGGGAATTCTTTTACCAGATTTTCCAAGGCAACAATCGAACTTTTGTATTCACCCATATCGAAATACAATTTGGCGTTTCTGTACGCTTTGTGGCTGAGTTTAGCCCTCAGTTGGTCCAAGAAGGTATTACACTCTGGTACATATTTACTTTCTGGAAAAATATTGATGAATATTTTGAAAGTTTCGATGGCTTTATATGTATCAGTTTGGTCTAATTCTGGTTCCTGTGATTCCAAAAAGGCACAATAAGCATTCATGTAAAGAGCTTCTTCGGCTTTTTCATTGGTTGCATTGTTTTCAAAATAGGTCTTGTATTGAAATCCAGCAACCGCATATTGTTTCAAGCCAAAGCTACATGCAGCACTATTAAATAAAATATGTTCAGCAGTTGGGGTGCCATAAAAAGCATCCTCAATTTGCTCGTACAAGCTGATTGCGCGAATAAAATCCTTCTTTTTAAAATAGTAATCCGCCATCTCGAGTTTGGCTCGATTGTCGGTACTTTTTAATGTTTTTTGATACTTGTTCGAACAAGCACCAAAAAGCACAGAAAGCGTTATCAATAAAAAACTGAAATACCTCATATTTAGGAAACTGCAATTATACGCTATTTATTTCGATGGAAATGAAATATTTTTACCTTCTTTGAAAGCAATCATTTTACATATTATCCTTCTTTTTCCGATTTTTGGTTTTTGCCAAAGATCTGAAATTCAGCGTTTCAAGCAGGATACTGTTGTGCAATTGTTTTTAATCCACCTCGATACAACTGAAATTCCGGAAGATCCACCTCAACCCATCAGGGGAAAAGTGTTAACGGATAGTTTGGTTAAAATTGCCTCTGCTTATCTGGGAGATCGCTACAGAAGAGGGGGAACAAGCACAAAGGGATTTGATTGCAGTGGCTTTACACTTGTGGTTTTCAGACATTTCGGAATCAAATTACCTCATACTTCTGCTGGTCAAAGTTTATTAGGTTTTGAGGTTCCTAAAAAACAAATCCAAAAGGGTGATTTACTTTTTTTTAGGAGCAGAAGCAGAAGAAGTAGGAGAATAGGCCATGTTGGAATTGTTATTTCAGAAAAGGGGGAGCCTGTTAGATTTATTCATTCTAGCACCAGTTCAGGCGTAAGAATAGATTATTTAGATGCGGAATACTACAAAAAAAGGTTCATGAAAGCATCTAGAGTGCTGCCTTCCCGTTAACTATTTTTCCAGTTTTCTCTGCTACCGCCAATTTTAAACGTTTCCACTTCCATTTGAAGAAATCAGACTTGCCGTATTTTTCCTGGATGCTTAATTTCTCTTTGTAGGCGTCGATTTTGTTTAAGTTACTTTTGCTATTGTTATGAATTCTGTAGGCTGCAAGGTCCTTATTTACAAACAAGATGGTTTTTTGAGAAGATAAGTTCAGTATCAAATCATAATCAAATGCATTTTGATAAGTTTCATCAACCATATAAAATGGGTCCAAATATGATTTGTTGAAGAAACAAGCCGGTTGATACATTCCAGGTAACATTCCATCTGCCAATAATCCTTCAAATCTTAATTGAAATCCTTCAGCTTCTTTGACAAGTTGGCTGTTTTCATCAATGGTTTTGCATTTACCATAGATAATTGCGAACTCTTTATTTACCTCAAAAACTCTAACAATTGTTTCAACAGCCCAAGGTTCTAATAAGTCATCTGCATTTAAGTAAGCAATGATTTCACCTTTAGCTTTTTTGTAACCAATATTGATGGCATTCGCTTGACCATTGTCTTTTTGAGATTGCCAATAAGCTAATTGATCGGCGTATTTTTCAATAATTTCTTTTGATCCATCAGTTGATCCTCCATCAATAATGATATACTCAACATTTTCATAAGTTTGGTTTAGAACCGATTGTATGCACGATTCCAACCATTTGGCCTGCTGAAATGATGGTGTAATTATTGAAACTAATGGTTTGCTCATATTTTATTTTACAAATTTATTATAGTAATCCTGAATCTGCCAAATCTGCTAACTTTTTGTATTTAGGATTTTCGCTTGGGTGCCAGTGATGCAGTAATTCTTTACAACGATTTCTAATGATGACAAATTTATTTTGGTAAAATCTTTGCCATAATTCTTCATCTTCACCTCCCCAACCTATAAATGTCTCATCAATCATGCCAATTTTAAGAAAATCCTTTTTTTGGCAGGCTAAAATTCCCTTACCTCCCCAAATCATCCATTCTCCATTTTTTGGTGAATAAAATTCGGGTTTGTTTTTATAAAGATAGAATACAATTGGAAACCAAGCTTGTTGAGAATCGGTGAATTTATTCACCATACTCACAATGTTTTTAGGAATGCTAAAATCGGCATCACAAATAAAAATCAAATCGTTTGTGCTTTGAAGTACTGCCTTATTAAAAGCTACTGCTCTCGAAAAAGGTATGTTTTCACTTTTAAAAATCAACTTTCCTTGAAACTCTTTTCTAATCAATTCTTCAAAGTTTGCAACATCATTTGAGTCGCAATCAAAAACCGACAATTCAATCAGATGAGGATGTTTACAATTGTTTAAACTTCTAACAAAGTTTCTAATAAAGATTTTACTTCTATTTTTTGTTCCAACACAAATACTAATAGGTGCTAGTTCTTGTGTAGGATTAAAAGTTTGAATGAGGTAGTGTGTAATTCCTTTTATATCAAGCCAAATTGTATATAAACCAATTTTTCTTTGTGGTGCCTTAAAAAGGAACCATAAAGGAAACTTTATAAATTGTGGTATATACTTTTTACTTTTTTTCACCGCTTCAAAGGTCGGAAAATTCAAATTGTATATACGTACCGTTTGTTCATTCAGATTTGCCACCAAACAAGTAAAAACAATAAAGGCAGCAATGGTTTCTTAATATTGTCTTAAGAACTTAGCTCCTTTTGCTATAACTAAATATTGCCCAAACATTAAAGAAAATTGCAAAAATAGCCATAATTCCAAAGTGCTTCGAAATATCAGATAAACTGCTTCCTTTTAGTACAATCATTCTCATTACTTCAATAAAATATTTGATTGGATTGAACCAAGTAATAACCTGGGCCCATTTAGGCATGCTATCAATAGAGGTGTATAATCCTCCCATTAATATAAATACCATTAAAAGGAAAAAAGCAATGAGCATGGCTTGTTGCTGGGTCTTAGAAATAGTTGAAATCAATAATCCCATTCCCAATGTTGCCAATAAAAACAATGAAGAAAAAAGGTATACATGAAAAAGATTTCCTTGAGGAACAATTCCATATACAATTCTTGCAACCAATAATCCTAAGCTCATTACTACCAATCCCATTAACCAAAATGGTAACAATTTACCCATGATGAAAATATGTTTTTTAATGGGTGTTACATTGATTTGCTCAATTGTGCCAGCCTCTTTTTCTCTTACTATATTTAATGCAGTTAAAAATACACCTACCATCGTCAATAAAATAGCAAGAATTCCTGGTACCATATACATTCTATAATTCATATGAATATTATACCAATTGGAATATTCTAATACCAATCCTTGTTTGGCATTTTGTTTGTCGAGCTTGAGCCATTCTAACCTAATTTCTTGGTTGTATTTTTGTAACAAGCTATTGAGATAGGCCGCACCAATATTTGCTTTGGCTCCATTAATGGCATTCACTGCCATGAAGATTTTGGCATTGTTTTCCTTAACAAGATTCTTTTCAAAATTTTGAGGAATTTCAAGAATGATATCGGCTTTGTCGTTGGCAAAATCTAACATGCCTTCTTCAAAAGTTCCAGGAGTGTGTATCAATTTAAAATAACCAGAACCACTCAATCGGTTAGATAGTTCATTGGATACTTGAGAATGGTCGTGATCAATCAATTCGATATTGATATTTTTTACTTCATAATTTGCCGCCAGCGGTAAAACAATCAATTGTATAATCGGCATGATGAATAACATCCTAAGAATAGCAGGGTCTCTAAATACCTGTCTGAATTCTTTTTCCAATAGAAATAAAAGTGTTTTCATTAGGCCAATCTGATTTTATATTTCTTTACACTCAGAATCATTAAGAACAAAGTCATACCGATTAATATGATGGTTTCTTTTAATACACCACCAATTCCCAATCCTTTTAACATCACATTTTTTACAATAATGAAGTACCATTTCGCAGGAACAATATTTGAAATTGTTCTTAAGGGTAATGGCATATTTTCAATTGGAAACATAAAACCGCTGAACATCAAGGTTGGTAAAAACATTCCTACCAATGAAATCAACATGGCTACTTGTTGCGAAGCCGTGATGGTTGAAATGAGCAAACCTAAACTCAATGCTGTAACTGTAAATAACATACTCTCGGTCATCAATAAAAACAAACTTCCTTTGATGGGTAATTCAAGTGCAAACACACTCAATAATAAAATACTCACCACATTCACCATCGAAAGAAAGAAGTAGGGGACAGCTTTTGCTACAATTACCATCAAAGGCTTTAATGGCGATACCAACATGACTTCCATGGTGCCTAATTCTTTTTCCCTCACAATGGAGATAGATGTCATCATGGTGCAAACCAGTAATAAAATCATTGCCATTACACCTGGAACAAAATTATAGGCTCCTTTTAATTGAGGATTGTATAACATTCTGATTTCTGGAGTAATTTGTAATGGTAAACTTTGCTCTTTATTCAATGATTGATGGTAATCCATCAGAATATTTTGCATATAGTTTTTTAATGTGGTGGCTGTATTGGGTTCAGAAGCATCTGCAATAAATTGTAATTTTGAAACGCCATTGTTAGCATAATCTTTTTCGAAGTTTTTAGGAAATACCAAAACCGAATTCACTTCTCCTGCTTTCAAAACTTCATCAATTTGAGAAGGGTGCTGAATTTCTTTTACCAAATCAAAGTACTTACTTGAGTTAATTTTCTCTGTTATTCTTGAACTGTTAATCCCAGGTTCTAAATTTAAAATAGCAATCTTTGAATTTTTTACCTCGTTTGATAAAGCAAATCCAAAGAGAATGATTTGTGTAATGGGCATACCAAATAAGATAAAGAGTGTTCTTTTATCTCTCCATATATGTAACCATTCCTTTTTTATAAATACCAAAAACTGTTTCATATTAATCTCCTTTTCGTTTAGCATTCCTGGCTAAGTCCAGAAATACATCATCCATGCTATTGGCCTTAAATTGCTTTTTCAATTCTTTTGGGGTATCCATTGCTTCTATTTTGCCATCTACCATCATTGAAATTCTATTGCAATATTCTGCTTCATCCATATAATGAGTTGTAACAAAAATGGTGGTCCCATTTTCGGCTGCCTCATAAATCATATCCCAAAACTCTCTTCTGGTGATGGGGTCCACGCCTCCTGTTGGTTCATCAAGAAATACAATTTGAGGGGCATGAAACATCGCTGCAGAAAAGGCTAATTTTTGTTTCCATCCTAATGGCAATGATTTTACCAAGGCATTCTTTTCTTTTTGTAAGTGTAGGCGTTCTAAAACCTGTTCTGTTTTTTCTTTGATGGTGGGTCTGCTCAGGCCATAAATTCCGCCAAAAAATCTTAAATTTTCACCAATAGTAAGGTCATCATATAAAGAAAATTTCTGGCTCATATAGCCAATGTTCTGCTTAATTTTTTCAGTGTCTTTGTATATATCAAATCCCGCTATTTGGGCATTGCCAGAACTCGGACTGCTTATTCCAATTAACATCTTCATGGCAGTGGTTTTACCAGCACCATTGGCACCTAGAAAACCAAATACCTCTCCTTTTTTTACATCAAAAGTAATTTCATCAACAGCTTTAAAACTGCCAAAATGTTTACTTAGTTTTTCTGCTTTAATGGCTAATTCACTCATTTAATTATGGGTTGGTCATGAGTTCAATAAAACAATCTTCAATACCTGCTTTAACTTGTTTTAATTCCTGATACTTGATTTGATGCTGCATTAAAATAGATTCCATTTCATTGATATCTCCATTGCTTTTTAATGTGATATGTAAATGCTCACCAAATGGGAAGCAGCTATGAATAGAGTCAAGGTTCTTTAATAGCTTCAATGCATTTCTATTTTGATCAGATTCTAAAGCATACAAGTTCTTTTTAAAATCTTTAATGATTTCTTCTGGCTTATTAATCGATAGAAATTTTCCTTCTTGAATCAATGCTATTCTATCGCAACGATTTGCTTCATCCATGTAAGGTGTTGACACAATAATACTCAAGCCATGTTTTTTTAAATCAGATAACATATCCCAGAACTCTTTGCGAGATACGGGGTCTACACCTGTAGTGGGTTCATCAAGAAATAATACATCGGGCTTGTGAATGAGCGCACAGCTTAATGCAAGTTTTTGTTTCATTCCTCCAGATAAAGCTCCAGCTTTTCTATTTTTAAAGGGCTCTATCTGACTATAAATAGGAGCAATCATGTGGTAATTGTCCTTGATTTTTACATTGAAAATTGTTGCAAAAAACTCTAGATTTTCTTCTACACTTAAATCCTGATACAAAGAGAATTTGCCAGGCATATAGCCCACTTTTTTTCTGATCTCTTTATAGTCCTTAATGATATCATAACCCATTACTTCAGCCGTTCCACTATCGGGTAGGAGTAGGGTTGTTAGTATTCTGAATAAACTTGATTTTCCGGCACCATCAGGACCAATAATTCCGAATATTTCTCCTTTATCTGCATCAAAAGAAACCCCATCCAATGCCAGCGTGGTTTCCTTATTTACGATATAAGATTTCTTTATTTGATTGATTTGTACCGCTTTCATTTTTATTGATTGAAACGTACTTCACCATACATGCCTAGTTTGATAGAGCCATCGTTTGGAACAAGTAATTTAACTGCATAAACCAAATTGGCTCTTTCATCTTTGGTTTGAATGGTTTTAGGTGTAAATTCTGCTTCATCTGCAATCCAAGATATTTTGCCTTGTACTTCTTTTTGTTCTCCATTACCTGCATCTATGGTGATAGCAAGATTCTGACCAATTTTAATTAGTGGAAGTTGATCGCCTGAGACATACATTCTAAAAATCAATTCATCCAATTTTGCAATTTTATAAATGGGTTTTCCTATTCCACTCACCTCATTCACTTCAGCATATTTACTCAATACGATTCCTTTTAGTGGATTGATGATTTTTGATTTTTCAATCAAGTCCTGGGTTTGCTCTATTTGAACTTGTAGCGGAACTATATCTTGCTGAATGCTCTTATTGCTAATAGATAAACTGCTTAAATTGGCTGTATATTGTTTTTTTAATACACTTATTTGGGTTTGGATATCATCCAATTGTTTACTTCCTGCTGCATCTGCTTTCACAAGATTTTCTAATCGTTTTTTCTCATTCTCTGCGCTCGTAATTTGTTCTTGAATGGCTGCTAATTGTTTATTTACTTCTGGCTGACGAGATAACAAGGATTGGATACTTGCATTGAGTTGCTTTTTCTTCAAGAACAATTGCATGGTATCTATTAAACCAATCATTTTTCCCTTTTCTAAAAGTTGACCTTCTTCTAAATTTAGTTCTACAATTTTACCTGCTAGTTCAGATGAGACAATTGTTTCTTGGCCTTCGAATGTTCCACTTGCATCAAATTTGTTTTTGCCCGAGTTACATGCAGCAAATACAACTGCACTACATACTAAAATGATATTGATATGCTTTTTCATAAATTTTAATTTCCGCTAATTAATTGGTATTGGTAAATGGCCATGAGTAATTGGTTCTCATGAATGTATTTATTTTGTCTACTGATTTCTTCTTGATTGAGATCATTGATATATTCAATGGCTCCAATCAAACCATTTTGCATCCTTACTTCTGATGTCTTTTTTATGTCTTTCCTTAGTTGAAGGAGTTCCTCGTCTGTTTCCAATAATTCTTTTAGCTTATTTATTTCAGCAGCTTGTTGTTTTAAATTGATTTGTGTTTGTAACACAAAATTTTCATTTTGAATCTGAATAAGGTCTCGGTTGATGGCATTGATTTTCCTTTCCTTTCCAAAAGTATAAAGGTTAGAAAATACCCAATTCACTCTTATACCACCTATATAAAACCACTCAAAATCATTCTTTAGCATATTTAATCCTGGTTTACCATATCCACCCTGAGCAAATAAACTGGCTTTGGGTAGTGATTTAACCAAGCTAAATTTATTCTGCGTGAGCAATACATCATTTTGCTTCTCGAATATTCTTAACTCTGGACGATTGATTAAGTCCTTGCTTATTGGTTTTTCAGGAACGATGAATTGAGTTTCTGGCTTTAATTCAATACCCATAAACAAGGATAACATTTGTATATATGCACTTTTTGTAGCACTCAATTCAGTAGACCTTTGTTTAAGTTTTAATAGTTCAGCTTTTAATTGATCAATATTACTTTTGAAGGCTAAGCCATTGTCTTTTAATACTTGAATTTTCTTCAGGTTACTTTCTAAATCTGTTTTGGTGATATTCAATTGTTTTTCACTTTCATTCAAAATCAAAATGGAGAAGTAAATTTGAGTGACTCTCTCCTTTACTTTAAACAATTCCAATTCAATTTTTTCTTGCTCTAGTTCAGCTTGTTTTTGTTGGAGATTTTTTTGTAACTCAGTGTTTCCTCCATCAAATAAAACTTGATTGATATCCGCAGTAATTCTGTATTGATCTTTATCCAATGATTGAACTTTAAAAGGTAAATTATCAATTGGTAGTTTGGTCACATCCGATTGATAACTCGCCTGAGCATTGATGCTGATTTGTGGTAAATAAGCCATCGAAGCTTGATTGATTTGGTAATTTTTACTTTGTTCAATTAGGGCTTTTTGTTTAATGCCTGGGTAGTTTTTTATGGCCAATTCCTTAGAATACTCTAATGTAATTGATGTGTTTTGAGCTAACAAAACGCTAATGGGTAAGATAAGAAAGTAGAAAGTAAATGATATTCTATTTTTCATTTTTGTTCTTTGTTTTGATAGATTGAATAATAAATGCAGGAATCGTTTTTTTTCTTTCCTCCATTAGTTTGACAAATGATTTTTCATTTAATTTAAATGCCTCAGAGAGCATGGGTCTTCCAATAAATGGAAACATGCACATGGAAACTGTATTCATCCACAACTGTTTGGCATCGGTCTTGATGATGAGTTTTTGTTGATAAGCTTCTTCAACCGATTTTTCGAAAATCTGATAGATGTTATTTAATCCTTTACTCTTCTTATTAGCCATACCTATTAAGAGTTCAGGATTGGTGCTCATTTCATGAAGTATAAAAGAAGCTAAGTTGGGATTTTTTAAATTGGAGTCGATTTGATGATGAACGATAGCTTCAATTTTGCTGAATAAATCCAAACCCGATAAGTTGATTTTAACCAAACCTTCAACAAATTCCATGAAGTTTTTATGGAAGATCAATTCAAACAATTTGTCTTTACTTCTATAGTAATAATGCAATAAGGCACGGTTAATACCCGCTTCTTTAGCAATATCATCCATACGGGCACCTGCAAATCCAGTTTTGCTAAAAACCTTGTGTGCAGCTAGCAGTATTTTTTCCTCTGTATTTTGTTCCGACATGAGTACAAAGGTTATATAAACAATATCATTAAACAAAATTATTTAACAATATTGTTAAATATAGTAACTGAAAATCAATTAGTAAAAGTTTAATTAATTAAATTTAATGGTTTTTATTGGGTTGATTTTACTGATATAACTAGCAGGTAAAAGTAAAATCAATAAGCATATAAGAAAGCTTGAGATATTCAAAATGAAGATGGAAGGAATGTTTAACTCAATTGGGACTGTATTTAAATAATAAGCACTTTCATTTAATTT
>JBMLPO010000314.1:0-11080 GCA_049242065.1 Bacteroidia bacterium | reverse complement strand
AACCAAACGAGTTCGAGGGAAATACATTTACCATTAGTAATTTAGGTATGTTTGGAATTGATGAATTCACAGCAATCATCAATCCACCTGATGCTTGTATTCTTGCAATTGGTGCAGCTAAAGAAGCTGTTATTGTTGAAAACGGACAAATGAAAGTAGGTAATGTAATGAAAGTTACCTTAAGTTGCGACCACCGCGTTGTAGATGGAGCCGTGGGTTCTGCATTCTTACAAACCTTCAAAGATTTACTTGAAAATCCTGTGAAAATGTTGGTATAAACTAAATACCTTAAAACAAAAAATGCCGGCTACGAGTCGGCATTTTTTGTTTTATCTCTTTGATATTTTATTCATGGTAATTTGTCTTTGCAAATTGCATTTGAAGCGATCAATTTCTGGATTTCTTTTCTTTAAGTGCTTTTGTGAAACACCTGAATTCACCCTTTTTCTCCAACGTCTCCAAGAGCTTGGTTTCAGTTGGTTTCTCATTAAATGAATCACATCTGCTTCACTTAAACCAAACTGCATTTTTATAGCTTCAAAAGGGGTTCTATCCTCCCAAGCCATTTCAATCACTCGATCAATATCTTCGGTACTTAATTGAATCATACAAAATGAACAGCAGTATGTCTAAATTGTTTAATCAATCATTATCTTTCAAAATCAAAATTTAGTTAAGATTTACATGAATGCTGTAATTGACTTAGGTACCAATACCTTTAATTTGTTAATTGGCGATAAACTTCAAACCCACAATCAAATATTAGTTTCATTGGAAGAACCTGTTATGTTGGGTAAAGGAGGAATTCAACACAACAAAATAACAAGTGAGGCATTTGACAGGGCTTTCAAAGTACTTGAAAAGTTCAAAAGTCAAATGAATCATTATCCCATCCATCAAACCAAAGCATTTGCTACATCTGCAATCAGAAATGCAATCAATGGCCCAGAATTTATGCAGGAAGTTGCAAAGAGATTTCAAATACAAATTGAAGCCATATCTGGTGATTTGGAGGCAACTTATATCTATGAAGGTGTGAAACGTTCATTTGATTTTCAAAGCAAAACCTATCTCATCATGGATATTGGTGGTGGCAGCGTTGAATTCATTATTGCCAATGAGGAATTGAGTTTTTGGAAAAGAAGTTTTGAAATTGGTGCGATTCGTTTACATGAGAAATTCAAAAAAAATGACCCCATTTCTTTGCAAGAAATTCATGATATCAAATCTTATTTGAAACAGGAACTAATTTTACTTTTTGAAGAAATAAAAAAACATGAAATAGCCGGAATAATTGGTTCCGCAGGTAGTTTTGAATCGATGTGGCAAATCATTGAGGGCGATTATTCCTCTGCTTGTATCTCGTTGAGTCAGCATGCAAAAGAAGTACATGAAAAGGATATCAAGTATTTCTTAAATCACCTCATTCAATCAAGTTTAGAAGAAAGAAAACAAATAAAAAATCTTGTTGAATTTAGACGAGAGTATATTGTTGTTGCATGTATCTTAATTGAATTAATCAGAGAAGAATCTCAACTGAAAAGATTGATTTGTTCAGATTATGCATTAAAAGAAGGGGTATTCTTTCATTCCTGAAAAAATACCCCTTACCATTTTAAAAAAATAAGATTAAACTCTTGGATCAGTAGGTCTATTTGCTAATTCTCTTACTTGCTCTTTCATTTGTTCCAATTGGTCATGCAGAGAAATTAATTGTCCTGTGATAGATTCTTTATCTGCATTTGCCCTTTCGGTTAATGTATTCTGCATTAAAGTTAAATTACGTGTCTGACTTGAACTTAACTCAGATTTTAATAAACTCAAATCATTCTGAATTTTAGAATTGGCATTATTCAATGCTTCTCTGTTTTCGGCATCCATTTTATTCAAATCAGCTTCCATTCTTGAATTACTCGATTTAATTTGAGAGGAGACACTTTTCTTTAATCCACCAACTTGCCAGAATAAAAGAATGATAATCACCAAGCCCATTCCAGCTATAATAACCATCAAATTGGTATCTTTTGCTTTTAATGCTGCATTTTCTGCTTGTAACATTTCAAAATGAGCCTTTTCTTCAGCCTTCATTTCTTCAATCAACATATGAGTAGATTTTAAGGAATCAGATTGCAAGCTGATTTTGAAATTTGCAGAGTTCAAAATTTCTTCAACCTGAAGCATTTTTGTATTGAGTTCAGTCACCTGAGACATCTTTGAATTGATCGCTTGTTTTGCCGCAGCAGCTTGGTCGTTTGCAGCTTTGATTTTCGCATTCATTTCTGTTTGAATGGTTTCAAAATCCTTTTTCAATAAATAAGGAATTGGCCCTTTAGGTTGAGCCGGCGCCGTAGTTACTGGTTTAGGAGTTGTTGGCTGAATTTTCTTTTGTGCTTGAACATGAATAAAAAGTCCATTACACAAAATCATGAGTAGTATAATTTTCTTCATACAAAAAATTTTCTTCGAAGCTAGCTAAAACATTGATAACTAAATATCAAATTTTAAAAAAAATAAAAAAACGTCATTCTTACTTCAAATAAATTTAGCGTAAATTTCAGTTTAAAAACAATCAACATTAAGTCTTTTGTAAGTATTTCAAATTATTTAAATAAATACTAATCAGGATTTTAATTTGAAAAAGTTTATATTGAACCAAAAAAAGTTTATGAATCTTAGATGGATCGCCCGTGTTTGTTCCTTAGTAGGAATGTTCTTCTTAGTTGGATTCTTTAATACAGAAACCATTAATGGATTTGACTTCAAAGATTGGATGCTATTTATTTGTTTCCCTTGTGTATTGTTATCGGGATATATATTAAGTTGGATGTACGACAATACGGGAGCTATTGTAAGTCTGGCTTCTTTATTCGTTTACTTATTGCTGCATTATGTATTCAACAGTAGCTTGCCACAAGGAACTGCAATTTATTTTTTTGCCATTCCTCCTATTCTTTTTATGCTATCTCGATCAATCTCAAATAAAAATTCAAAGGCCTAATTAATCAGCTGTAATAATTTCAATTCCTTTTTTAGTCGGTTAACTGGAAGTCCCATAACATTGTAGAAGCAGCCATGAATTTTCTCTACTGCTGAATAGCCAAACCAATCTTGAATGCCATAAGAACCTGCTTTATCATAAGGTTTGTACTTTCTTATATAATGCAAAAGGTCTTCATCTGACATGTGATTGCAATACACTTCTGTTCTTTCGGAAAAGACATGTATGAGATGTTGAGTTCGTATACAAACTCCTGTAAAAACTTCATGCGTATTGTTACAGATTGTTTGAAGCATCTCTAATGCCTCAGCTTCTGATTCTGGTTTGTTCAACACTTTATTATTCACCCACACTACTGTATCTGCAGTAATTAAAACTTCATCTTGAGCTAAGTGTAAATCATATGCAGTGGCTTTTTTCTTCGCCAAATACTCAGGGATTTCAGCTCCTCTTAAAGTAACATCAAATGATTCATCAACATCATAGGTATGAACCCTATAATTGAGTTCCAATCCTTTTATCAATTCCTGACGTCTGGGTGATTTAGAAGCGAGAATAATTTCCATATTAATCCATTACATCAACCCATTCGAATTGACCATTTTTAAATTTGAAGATGTCTTTTTCAATTATGACTTCATCGCCATCTTTGATTTTTTTCATATCAACATCGGTATTGAGTGTATGAATGGAACCTTTAGTTTGATAGGCGATTTTTAAGTACTGATCATTCACACCTTTTTTGGTACCACATAATATGACATGAACAGGCTTTCTGATTCTTTTTAACAAGGCCATATCGCGCACTTGACTATCATCTGCAAGTAAAACAATATCGGCATAATCACGGTAATTAATCATGGATGTTGTAATGGCTTCTAAATCATTTTCAGGGTCATCACCCCCTTCACCTAATTTACGGACATCCTCAATATCCTTTTTTAATTTCTTATAGTCTTTGGCTTCATAAGAGTGCACCCCACCAGTTCTACCCACTACTTTTTTTTCATCTGCCAAATTATCTCCATCATTGAATAAGGTATAATATTTTATTTTACCATCCTCAAAAGTGTTTTTAAACCATACCAGTAATTGACCTATATAAGGAAACATGGAGCCAGTCATATCAACCACAAGTAATACTTTCTTCCACTGTGTATTTCTTTGAAAAACTTTAAAAATCGTAGAATCACGAATTTTATATTCCCCAGTTAAAAACTTGTCGAATTTTAATGTGGTTTCTTTTGTTGGACTCTCATAAGTGACAATACCTTTTTTATCGAAATGGGCATAACTGCCAACCAATTCTCCTTTTGAAAACTGCCCCTCAGTTAATAAGAATCCACCTTGGTCGTAGTTTCGTTCGTATCCATTTTTCTGACCATTCACATAAATCTCTTCAGTTCGGGTGCTGCAGTTGGGGAAAAACGTGAGACTAGGCCCATTTAATGTTCCTTTTTGATAGGTATTACTAAATTCAATGCAATCTTGCACATCGTAGTATTTAATTTCGAGTCCTTCCTTCTCTCCATTATCATAATATACCTCATATTTCAAATCACCATTTGCCCAAAAATACCTCCAGAAACCATGTTTCTTGCCATTTGCCAAAGTCATATTGATGGTATCACCATCTTGAATTTCAAATGTTTGCGAAAAGCTGGCATAGCTTGAGAGCAAGAGAAAAATAGAGATAGAATATCTTAAAAACTTCATGAGTTGTCAAATATACGTCTACTAAAACAAAAGAGATAGTATCGGGTTTAAAATTGTATGAAAACTAAACTGATGGATTTGTATATCGAGGAAACCTTGAATGCAAATAAAACACCTGAATCTGTTTACTTATTTACTAAAACTGCTGGCATTACTGAGGCAGAATTTTATCAGGAATTTTCCTCATTAGAATCTTTGGAGTCAGAAATTTTTGCCAACTGGTGGAATGCAACAACTAGCAAAGCTTCGGAGACTGAAGTTTATCAATCTTATTCAGGAAGAGAAAAAGTGCTTTCGCTATTCTTCATGTGGATTGAGCAATTGAAAGCGAACAGAAGTTTTGTTCAGTATTTGTATAAACGCGACCACCACTTTCCACCCAAAATACCTGCATATATCAAACCACTTAAAGAAGTATTTACCGAAAGTATGAAGCCAATATTATCTGCTGCTATAGATACCAATGAAGTAGTTGATAGGAAATATTTAAGCGATAAATATGTAGATGCCTTGTGGTTGAACCTCCTATTTGTAAGCAATTTTTGGATGAAAGACCATAGCAAAGCATTTGAAAAAACCGATGAAGCTATTGAAAGAAGCGTGAACCTAAGTTTTGACATGTTAGGGAAATCGCCATTAGACTCTGCTTTAGAATTCGGAAAATTTCTTTTTCAAAACAAATAAAATGGAACAAAACAGCATTCCTTCAGGCAAAGTTGAAAGAGCCATGCGCTTCGTTAAAACTGGAGTTCAAATTGGTGGAAATTACATCAAACACTATTCTAAAAAAATGGTGGACCCTACTCTCAGTAAAGATTCATTACACGAAGACAATGCAGAAGATGTTTACAATGCTTTGAGTGAATTAAAAGGCTCTGCATTAAAAGTTGCTCAAATGCTGAGTATGGAGAAGAATGTATTACCTCGCCAGTACACCAATAAATTTGTAATGGCTCAGTACAGTGCTCCGCCGCTATCAGGTCCACTAATTGTGCAAACCTTTATCAAACAATTTGGAAAAACGCCTCAGCAAATGTTTGATACTTTTGAAATGAAAGCAGCCAATGCGGCAAGTATTGGTCAGGTGCACAAGGCGACTAAAGATGGAAAACAATTGGCTGTAAAGATTCAATATCCAGGTGTGGCAGAAAGTATTAAAAGCGATTTAAAAATTGTAAAACCGATTGCGTTTAGATTGCTTGAATTAAGTGAAAAAGAATTTGATAAATACATCAAGGAGGTAGAATCAAAACTATTAGAAGAAACCGATTATGAACTCGAACTCAAAAGAAGCTTAGAAATTTCTTCACTCTGTTCTCATATTCCGAATTTGGTATTCAGTAATTACTACCGTGAGTACGCATCAAAAAGAGTACTGGTAATGGATTGGTTAGAAGGAATGCACTTAGATGAATTCTTAAAAACAAATCCCTCACAAGAAATCAGAGACCAAATAGGCCAGGCCATGTGGAATTTTTATGAATTCCAAGTTCATGCACACAAAGCTGTGCATGCAGACCCTCATCCAGGAAACTTCCTCATGACTGAATCAGGCAAATTAGGTATCATTGATTTTGGTTGTGTAAAAGAGATTCCAGAAGACTTTTACTACCATTATTTTGCACTGTTGGTTCCTGAGATTATGCAAAGCGAGAGCAGTATCAAACGAATCATGGAACAACAACAAATTATCAATCCTGATGATACGGCAGAAGCAAAAGCAGTTATAACTGATGCATTTTTGAGAATGACCAATCTACTAAGAGAGCCTTTTAACCATGAGACTTTTGATTTTGGCAATGATGTTTATATCGACAAAATTTATGAGTTGGGTGAAGAGGTTAGTAAAATGAAGGAACTCAAAAACAGCAAAGAAGGAAGAGGCTCACAACATGCGCTGTATATCAATAGAACCTATTTTGGTTTATATAGTATGCTCAATATGCTCAGAGCTAGGGTTCATACTGGATTAGGTGATTGGAAACAAGATTTATTAAGTTTTCATCTAAAAGAAAAATTAGCTTCCTAAATCCAAACTTAAAATGAACTCGTATATAAGAGAAAGCCCCCTTAGCTTTTGACTAAAATATTATCCATATATAGCAATGAAGAAAGTCTGATTGCAGGTTTAAAAGACCGCAACAGGGCTGCTTATAATTATTTGTATGATAACTACAATCGGGCTTTGTATGGTGTCATTTTCAGAATTATTGGCAATGAAGAATTAGCAAATGATGCTTTACAAGAGTCATTTGTTAAAATTTGGAAAAACATTGAGCAGTATCAGGAAAGTAAATCTTCGATTTATACATGGATGTTGAATATTTGTAGAAATACAGCAATTGATGAAATGCGATCGAAGGGCTTTAGAAAAAGTCTTCAAAATGAAAATATTGAGGATGTAGTTGAACAAGCAGATGAAGTCAATCATTTAAGTTTGAAAACAGATCAGATAGGATTAAAAGAACTCGTTTCGAAATTAAAAGCAGAACACCAATTACTGATAGATAAAATTTATTTTGAAGGATATACCCATGAGGAGGTTTCAAATGAATTACAAATACCTTTGGGTACAGTAAAAACTAGGATAAGAGCAGCATTACAAAACTTAAGAGAAATAACTAAGTGAATATTCAGGAGTACATATCATCGGGCATAGTTGAATCTTATGTTCTTGGTTTATGCAATGAGGCAGAAAAACAAGAAATGGAAAAACTGTTGCCTGTTTATCCCGAATTACAAAAGGAATTGAAAGAAGTTGAGACTGCTTTGGGAGTATATGCGAAGAGTTTTGAAAAATCTCCATCTATTGATTTAAAAAACAGAATTTTCAACCAAATAGAGGAGCTCGAAAATACGATTGAATCAAAAGCTCCTTTAAAACAAAGTCAGAAAAACTCAAAAATCAATTATGCAATTGCAGCATCAATTGGATTATTTGTGATCAGTTTTGCTGGAAATATTTACTTATACAATAAGTGGAATCAAGTTAATAATGAGTTGGTAGCAGTGAATGCGAACAACCAAGTATTGGCAGATAACCAGGTAAAAAATCTTGTAAGATTAGAACAAATGCAAAGCCAATTGGCCATCATCAATGATTTGAGTTTTAAAAAGGTTGATCTAATCAGCATCCAAAATAAAACAGAAAAACTTGCTTCTATATATTGGTCGCCCGAAAAGAAAGAGGTTTATTTCAGTTGTTCCAATTTGAAGAAACCAGAAAATGGAAATCAATATCAGTTATGGGCAATTGTTGATGGAAAACCAGTTGATGCAGGAATGATTCCTGTAGATCAAACTGATTCTATTTTTATTAAAATGAAAGATTTTTCATCGGCACAAGCATTTGCTATAACCTTAGAAAAATTGGGAGGAAGTGAAAGTCCAAATTTAGAAAAACTTCAAATGATGGGAGGAATATAAGCCCTCGTTTGTCAGCATTTGGTAAGGGATTCGTTCAAATTGAACGAATCCTTTTTTTTTGAAATCCATGTTTAAAAATGTTTCGTAAATGAATAGGTAAACAAATTAAACATGAAAAAAATAACCTTATTAGCTGCTATCGTTGGGATGATGATGGCAGGACTTGAAGCAAAGAATTTCGTAGCATCGAAATTGAGTCACAAACTTGAAATTCAAAAAGAGTTTGCAAAGAAAAAGGATGGAACTTGGGCTGCAAAAATGGATAACAAAACCTATTGGTATAAACTCGACAAATCAGCTAAACTTTGGTGGAGTGTAGATGGTGAAAAATGGGCTGAAGTTCCAAATCAAATGTGGGCAGATAAAGCTGGGCATTGGTTAAAACTAGGCGACAGTAAATTATGGTGGAGTGCAGATATGGGTAAAACCTGGTCTGAAGTACCTGAATGGAAATGGGAAGGTCCAATGGGCGAATGGTACAAATTTGATAAGAATTGGAACTTATGGACTGTTTCCTAAGTTTCAAAAAACCAACTCCCTCAAACATGCTTTATCCAACAGCCCGCTAATTACGGGCTGTTTGTCATTTATTGGTTTGATTTATTATTCATCATACAATAGGCATTGCAATTGCGTTCAAAAAATTATTAAATTAACCATATGGAACGTAAAGCATTTCTTCAATTTCTTGCCATGAGTGTGGCAACAGGCAGCATGAGTTCTTTTCTTGAATCATGCAAAAAATCTGATAGTTCAGAACCAACTGCAAATTTCACATTAGACTTAAGTGCTGCTGCTAATAGTGCATTATTAAACAGCGGAGGTTCTGTTGTAAGTAATAATGTAATTGTAATCAATAACAATGGAACGTATGTGGCATTATCTAATATATGCACACATGAAGGTTGCGCTGTGAATCACAATAAAAACAGTAACCAATTGGTTTGCCCTTGCCACAGTGCAGTTTTCGGTATTGATGGTGCTGTAAAAAGTGGACCTGCTCCTAAAGCGCTTAAACAATTTACTGTTACTAAAGATGGAAATATCTTAAGCATAAAAGGATAAAAAAAAGTCCCGAACCAATCGGGACTTTTTATTTATGCTAATACTCTTTTTAAATCTTCCATTAGGTCTTCAATATCTTCAACTCCCACGCTGAGTCGTAATAAATTATCTACCACACCAGCAGCTTCACGTTCTGCTTTTGGAATTGAAGCATGAGTCATTGTTGCAGGGTGATTGATTAAACTTTCTACTCCGCCTAAACTTTCAGCGAGGGTAAACACTTCGAATGAAGAGGCAATTTTAAAGGTCTCATCTAAACCTGCATCTTTTAATACAATAGAAATCATACCACCAAATCCACGCATTTGTTTCTTAGCAATATCATGATTCGGATGTTCTGCAAATCCAGGCCAATAAACCTTTTCTATTTTGGGATGATTCTTCAAGAAGTTTGCAATTACTTCACCATTTTCACAATGAGCTTTCATACGAAGGTGTAAAGTTTTTAAACCTCTTAAGACCAAAAAGCTATCTTGAGGACCAGGTGTAGCTCCACATGAATTATGTATAAAGGCTAGTCGATCATATAAAGCTTGGTCATTCACACACAAAGCACCCATTACCACATCACTATGTCCACCTAAATATTTTGTAACACTGTG
This sequence comes from Bacteroidia bacterium, assembly GCA_049242065.1. Lineage (GTDB taxonomy): Bacteria > Bacteroidota > Bacteroidia > UKL13-3 > UKL13-3 > CAISCU01. Next base: position 1,273 of record JBMLPO010000314.1, on the reverse strand, counting down.
CATCACAATATGTGCACCTAAATCAAGCGGATTCTGCAAATAGGGAGAAGCAAAAGTATTATCAACTGCCAATAAAAGATTGTTAGCATTAGCAATTTCAGCACATGCAATGATATCAACTATCTGCATGGTGGGATTGGTAGGCGTTTCAATCCAGATTAATTTGGTTTTATCATTGATATAATTTTTGATGTTATTGGCATCACTTAAATCAATGAAATGAAATTTAATACCAAAGCCTGCGAATACTTTGGTGAACATTCTGTAGGTCCCGCCATATAAATCATTTCCAGTTATCACTTCATCTCCTGGAGCCAACAATTTTGCAACCGCATCAATTGCTCCCATTCCGCTGCTAAAACACAATCCATAATTTGCATTTTCTAATGCAGCAATACATTTTTCTAATGCACTTCTTGTTGGATTTTTCCCTCTAGCATAGGCATATCCTTGGTGTTTACCAGGACTTGCCTGCCAAAATGTGGAGGTTTGGTATATTGGAGTCATTACAGCTCCTGTAGATGGATCAGGCTCTTGACCCGCATGAATTGCCTTTGTTCCGAATTTCATCTTTTGGTTTTGTTAGATTTCTGTCGCAAACTTAATCAGTAAATCATAACAATTGAAGATTCCTGAAATAATTCAATAAAAGATTGTGAGATTTGCCTAAAAGTTTTAAATTTCTCCAACAATTCAAGCATCATGCCTACACAGTTTATAACCAAAATGAATAAAACAGAAGCCGGCTTTCATCTATTGATGATCCTAAGTTTGGCTGATGGAAATATACAACAAGCAGAAAGTTCAGTCATCCTTGATTTCCTTGAAGATAACTTCCATGAACCTATAGAAATCATCAAGGAACAAGCCTTTTTAAGAGCACTTCCTGAAGACGAGCGCTTAAATCATTTAACAGAAACAGCTCATCAATTGTATAAAATTACCAATCAGGAAGAGAGAAATAAAATGATTGAATTCGCTATGAAAGTTGTCATGGCCGATAAAAAAATGGAATTGGAAGAAAATTCCTTTATCAATGCACTCTTTGATGCTTGGGACCTAGAATAAGTTTTTAGATTTCAATCTCCTTTTCCTGCTACCCATTTTTACTAATTTTTAGGATTAGCTGACATTTGTTTGCCCAAAAATTGATAAAAATCAGCTTATTTTTATTTAGACTAATTCCAAATAACATATTTTTGTGGGCATCAAAACACCACAAATGGAAAAATTTAGCTCAATAAAAACACTACTTATTCTGTCAGTTTGTTTG
>JBMLPO010000313.1:0-3485 GCA_049242065.1 Bacteroidia bacterium | reverse complement strand
GAACGGTTCATGGCTTTACACATTACAATGGTTAATAAGGTACCCGCAGAACCAACAAGAATACCACCCACCAACATTACTTTATTATCGTATAAGAAACCACCACAAGCAGCTGCAACACCAGTAAATGAATTGAGTAATGAAATAACAACTGGCATATCTGCACCACCAATCGGCAATACAAATAAAACACCATACAATAAAGAAAGGGCTAAGATGGCGTAAAAGATGGTAATGGTTTCTGCACTTTCGCCCATGATATCCCAATAAGCTAATCCCAATATTATCGCCAATAAACCAATATTAATAAACTGCTGTTTGCCGAATGATTTGTCTTTAACATTTCCACTTAGTTTCCCCCAAGCAATCATACTACCTGAAAAAGAAACCGAACCAATCACCATACCTATGATGATAGTAAATAAAAATCCTTTTGGAACTTGACTAAAGAAATTCACACCATCAAGCAAAGCATCTGTAGAATGAGTTGAAGTGAGGTGCCTAAATTCGATGATAGAAATTAACATGGCACAAGCGCCACCCATACCATTAAACAAACTTACCATTTCTGGCATGGCTGTCATTTGAACTTTCTTAGCAGCAAGCCATCCAACAACTGAACCTACAAGTAAAGCTCCAAAAATGAATTCAAGATTTTCAAGGTGTTGACCATTGGCATCTGTATAGAGAAAAATAGTTCCAAAAATGGCAAGGCCCATTCCAAAAGCTGCGATAAGATTACCTTTTCTAGCAGTGGCAGGATTACCCAAATATTTCAGTCCAAGTATAAATGTAACTGAAGCAATTAAGTATATAATTTGAAGAATATATTGTTGCATGATTGTGTTGATTTAGTGAGCTAAATGTTCCTTATTTTTTCTTTTTAAACATCTCCAACATTCTATCGGTAACCACAAATCCTCCAACCACATTTAAGGTACCTAGCACAACTGCCAGGAATCCGAGAATTAGAGAAACCAATTCGTGTGCTTGCCCCATAACAATAATGGAACCAATGATAACCACTCCATGAATTGCATTTGCTCCACTCATCAATGGTGTATGAAGAACACTTGGCACATGACCAATTAATTCTATTCCTACAAAAATCATCAGAATGATTAAGTAGATCAATTGTAGATTGTTATTAATAAATTCTAACATATGATTTTAAGTTATGCTTTTAAGTTTTTGCCCTCATGGGTGATCAATGTTCCTTTGGTGATGTCTTCTTCAAATTCAAATTTGAAAGCATCTTTGGTAGCCAAATGATTCAATAAATTCTGAATATTCTTGGCATACAATTCACTGGCATTTTGTGGTAAGGTTGATGGTAGATTACTGATACCAACTAAACTTACTCCATGTTTATTAACTACTTTATCCAATTCACTTAATTCGCAATTGCCGCCTTGTTCAACAGCCATATCAACAATAACAGCGCCCAATTTCATGTTTTTAACTTGTTCCTCTGTTATCAAAACAGGTGCTTTTCTACCCATTACCAAAGCAGTTGTTACAACCAAATCGGCTTGATACAAACTTTTGTTTACGGCCTCTTTTTGTTTTTCGAGGTAGTCTGCTGAAACTTCTTTTGCATAACCACCTTCAACTTTTGCCGCCTCAGCACCCTTTACTTCAATGAATTTTCCACCTAAAGATTCAACTTGCTCTTTGGTTTCAGGACGGACATCGGTACATTCAACGATGGCACCTAAACGCTTTGCGGTAGCAATGGCTTGTAGACCGGCAACACCTGCACCATAAATTAAAACTCTAGCAGGAGTAACAGTCCCAGCTGCAGTCATCAACAAAGGAAATATTTTTCCAAGATGTGAAGCACCTAAAATAACAGCTTTGTAACCAGCAAGATTTGCTTGAGAACTTAAAGCGTCCATGTTTTGCGCACGAGAAATTCTTGGAATTGCATCCATGCTGAATGAGCTGATTTTTCTAGCTCTCAGTTCTTCAACCAATTGAGGATTATTTGCTGCATACATATAAGAAATACTAGCAGCACCTTCTGGCAACAGTTGAATTTCCTCAGATGTAGGAGCATTCACCTTTACCAAAATTTGAGTTTGTTGAAGGGCATTTTGTTTAGAAACCAATTGACAACCGGATGAAGCATACATATCATCACTAAAATTTGATGCATATCCCGCACCATTTTCCACAAGAACTTCGTGACCAGCTTTAATAAGTTGGGCGCAAACCTGAGGTGTTAAGGCCACGCGATTCTCGCCATGGCGGCTTTCTTTTATAATTGAGAGTTTCAAATTTTTAGTTGATTAAAACAATACGAATCAAAAAATCTTTCCAAGTTTAGTAAAAACCTATTAAATCGCAGCTATGAGAAGTCAGTTAAGAAAAATGAGGATTTTAAATTCTCATGCAGTTTTTGTTTTAGGTTCCTTAAAAGGCTTGAAAAACCAAATATTTACTGCTCATTTGAATTGATTGTGGGGAAATAAGAAAAAAACAGGCTGATAAAAATCATGTTAAAAATCGCACATTCAAAAATTTATGCTCATCCTTTACCCGAAGGACATCGATTCCCTATGCTTAAATATGAGTTAATACCAGAACAATTACTCAGGAGTGGAATTATAGAAGAATCTAACTTATTTGAACCAAGTGCAGCGGACGAAGCTATTGTTTTACTTACGCATGATGAAAAATATGTGGAAGAATTAAAAACACTTTCATTAGACGAAAAGCATATCAGAAGAATTGGTTTTCCATTAAGTGAGGAACTGGTGAAACGTGAGTTTATTATTTGTGGAGGAAGCATTCAATGTTGTGACTTTGCAATTGCGCATGGTGTTTCTATGAATACAGCAGGTGGCACCCATCATGCATTTTCTAATAAGGGTGAAGGTTTTTGTTTATTAAACGATATGGCAGTAGCAGCAAATTATTTATTACATAATCAAAAAGCTGCTAAGATTCTATTTATTGATTTAGATGTTCACCAAGGAAATGGTACAGCATCTCTCTTCGAAAAGAATAAAAATGTATTTACATTCAGCATGCATGGAAAAAACAATTTCCCTTTCTTCAAAGAGCAATCTGATTTAGATATTGAACTGAATGATGGATGTGAAGATGAAGAATATTTATTCCTACTTCAGCATCATTTATCATCTATTTTTAAAAATTTCAAGCCTGATTTTGTGTTTTACAACAGTGGAGTCGACATACTTTCGACGGATAAACTGGGAAAACTTAAAATTAGTGAACAAACTTGTTACCAAAGAGACCGCTTTGTTTTTGAATTGTGCAAAAATGCGAAAACCCCAGTAGTTACGGCAATGGGCGGAGGTTATTCAAGCAAAATTTCAGATATTGTTAATGCCCATTGTAATACCTTTCGGGCTGCTGTTGAAACTTTTTTTTAACTTTTTAAAAAAAGCCTTGATTTTGTATGTGTTCGAAATTTATTTCACGACCCGAAAAAAAGTACAAGTAAGTGCTTGTGAATA
>JBMLPO010000312.1:0-4838 GCA_049242065.1 Bacteroidia bacterium | reverse complement strand
TAATGCAAATCTTACCTTAAAAACTACCAAGTATATCAGTACAAACTTTTCGGTAAATCTCATCAAAGATTACGACCAAGATAAGAATATACAGTTTTCGCAGGTGCTCGCTTTAGGTATCATGTACCAGTACAACAAATAATTCCTTCTTTCTTTATTTTGTGTTTTCAAAACAAAAACACGAATTAAATGTGATACTTCTATGACTTTTAAAATATATACCAAAACCGGCGATAAAGGAGAAACTTCATTAATAGGCGGTGTTCGTGTTCCAAAATACCATTTACGTATTGAAAGTTATGGAACTGTTGATGAATTGAATTCTTACATAGGCTTGGTAAAGGATAGTATTCATAACCAAGATCAAATTTTATTATTACAAGAAATTCAGGATCGATTGTTTACCATTGGTTCTGTTTTGGCTAGTGATCCAGAAAAATCAAAAATGAAAATTCCGGATTTACATACAACTGATATTGAATTATTAGAAAAAGCCATCGATGCATTGAATGATGTGCTTCCAGAACTCAGTAGTTTTGTTTTACCTGGAGGACATGTAGCCGCTTCATATTGTCACGTGGCTCGATGTGTCTGCAGAAGGGCTGAACGATTGGTTGTGCATTTAAAAACCGAATCCGAAGTACCAGATATCGTATCAGTTTATTTAAATCGTTTAAGCGATTACTTATTCGTTTTATCCAGAAAAATCATTTACGATTTTAAGGCAGAAGAAATTGCCTGGAGACCTAGAATGTAAGTTTAAAGTTTAATTTTATTCGGCTTCAAAAATCCAAGGTTCTTCGCCATTAACTTCAAGCTGAGCTTGTTTTTTCATGGCATCCGCTCTGTTAGAAAAGCTCTCATAAAATACCAAAAAGTAGATATGGTTTTTAGGTTTTAAAACCTGAGCATTTTTGAAACCTTGTGCTTTCAATTCTCTTTCTAGTTTGCGGGCATTCACCTGACTTTTAAAAGCACCTGCAACCAAAGAATAAGCTCCTATTTTATTGGTATTGTTTTCAGTTATTTTACTGATAACGGGTGCAGAATTATTATTTTTCACAATGGGTGATGCCTGTTCAATTACCAAGGGTTCAGTTACCTCAGGTGTAGTTTCATCAATTGAGCTTTCTTCTTTCAATTGCTCATTCACAGAATTGATATCAGGAATTACATTGAGATTAATTATTGGAAAGTACTGATTAGAATCAAAATCGAATTCTGCTTTTCTAATAGCAAAACCTGGATTGAAAATTTTATCTTTTGATTCAACTTGAACTTCAACCAAATTCGATTTTCCAACTGGTTCTACAGAATCTTTGATGAGACTTCCCGTTTCAGAGGCCATATCCATTTTAGCTATTTCTGATTGAATAGCAGAAGTTGGATTTTTCTTCAAGAACAAAATAACATTGATCAGAAGAATAACAGTTAAGACCGTTGCTATGATTGGAAATGCCCCTATTTTTTTATTGGTCTTTCCGCTCTCAGCAATATTAGCTTGATCTAACATTTGTCTCAGTTCCTTCAAGGCTTGTTCCCTTGCAAGACTGATTTCTTCCATATCACCAGGCTGGGCAGTTCTATCTACAGTTATTGTTTTAACTTTATTAGCAGCAGCTTGAAACCTTAAATCAGGTAATCCAAAAGAAATACCCGATGTCCAATTTTCTGCATCCAACTTAAAGTGAATTCCAGATTGAGCCGTTTTGGTGAAAATACCTAAGTTTTCAATTGAAAAACTTCCTTCATTCGACAAATACAAATGCGCCTCTTTTACTTGTTGGTCAATTTTTGATTTGGCATCAGCAAAATTCATCTGCCAAACATGAGCGCAAAAGTCAATAAAGTTTGATGAGCTTATATTGGAACCTTCAGTAAACACCAACTCAAGATTCATAGGATGAATTAACTGAGCAATAGGATCTACTTGCGATGAAACTGCATGTACCTGAAAATCACCAAATCCAGCAATGCTGCAGGAGTGGTTTTGTCTCAAGTAATGGACAAGTAAATCGAATGTATGTGTTTTAGTTGAAGTCAATGATTCTCTTTTCTTTAATTACAAATTACGACTTTGTACGCCTGTCTGTTTCCACAAGCTTTCCACAGGTAAAATGTTTGTAAGTATAGCTGATTTTGGCAACAAGTCCATAAGCTCATTCTCAAAAACCTGAGTTCTAATCGATTTAATTTTTGAATGCGACATTAGATTCGGGTTAAATTTTTGTTTCAGAATTGAAATTGAACCAATCTTTGATAATTAAACTTAAATTGCAGTCAATTCATTGTAAAACAATTAGCATGAAAAAACATTTACTCGTTTTTATTTTTTCAATTTTTACCTTTCATATTTCAACTGCTCAAATTAGCATTTTAGCTTCAGATTTACCAGCTGTCAATGATGAATTAAGGTATTCTATAGGAACTGGCAGTTTGAATTTAAACCAAACTGGTGCTAATCAAACTTGGGATTTTAGTAAATTAAAAGCCACCAATCAGGAATTGATCAAACATTCAGCTCCACTACAAACCCCATACATTTTCCAATTTTTAAATAATTCAACATTTGGTTATCCAGAAAAAGGCTTGCCTGTACCTGCTGGATTCATAGAAAATCCATTTACTTTCATTAAAAAATCCAATTCCGTTTATATCATAACTGGAAGAGGTGCTACTGCCCAAAACTTACCTTTGGGTATTGTTTATAATCCTAAAGACACATTATACGTTTTCCCATTAATTTATGGTAAAACTTATGGAGGTAGTTTTGCAGGTAGCGCAAGTCTTGCCACTTTTGGAGGATTGAGTCAGACCGGCGATAGAACCAGCATTGTTGATGGATGGGGAACCATCAAAACGCCTTATGGCACCTTTGAATGTTTAAGGGTAAAGTCTACTGTAAATGAAATGGATAGTATCGTTTTTGGACCTACTCAATTACCTATTCAAAATAATAGAATTGAATACAGGTGGTTAGCTAAAGGAGAAAAATATCCTATACTTGAAGTCATAGCTCCTAGTAACCCATTAGTGGGTAGTACGAGCATTCGTTTTAAAGATATTTACCGTCCTGAAGTATTTGTAAACCATGCTAATTTTACTGCTTCAAACAGAAATGTAACAGTGGGTGATACTTGTTTTTTACTTGATAGAAGTGTAGCAACACCTAATTCTTATTCGTGGGAGATTTTTCCTAAAACAGCAAAGTTTAACTTTGTTGGTGGCACCAATGCCAATTCAGCTGCACCTAAAATTATATTTCAAGAGGCCGGTGTTTATGATGTGAAACTTTCTACAGTTTATGCAGCTGGTTCTGATGATACCCTTAAAACTGCTTTTATCAATGCTGTTCCTACAGGCTTGGCTGATATCACAGGTATTCAACACCTCCAGATTTACCCTAATCCAAGTAATGCTTGGTATCATGTTAGCGGGGAATTTGGCCAGTCAACTCATATTCAAATTTTAGATATACAAGGAAAAATCATTGAAGAATCAACATTTGAAACACCAGAAAACCAATTTTTGATCGATTTAAGCAATGCTCCTAAAGGAGTTTATTTCCTTCAAATCCAATCAGATGGAAAAAGAAATATTGAAAAAATTATTCTGAATTAAATCTAATTTTCTCTGCTGTTGAAAAGTACAGAGTATTAGCAATTTTGTAGCTTTTATATTCGCTGTCATTTTATGCTAAAACTTCTTAAAATAAAGAATTACGCCATCATCAAACAAACAGAAATCAAGTTTGAAAAAGGGCTGAATATCATCACTGGTGAAACAGGTGCAGGTAAATCTATGTTAATGGGTGCTCTCGGTTTGATTCTTGGAGAGAGAGCTGATACCAAGGTCTTATTGCCGGGCAGCGACAAATTGATTGTAGAAGGTATATTTGAGGTAAATCATGCCGATTTAAAAAACTTATTTGAAGAGAATGAATTGGATGATCCCAATCATATCATTCTGAGAAGAGAAATCAATTCAGCAGGAAAATCAAGGGCTTTTGTAAATGATACCCCTGTAAACCTTCCTTTATTACGTGCTGTTGGTTTACTCTTAATAGATATTGTATCTCAGCACCAAACCTTAGAATTAAATGAGGCTGATTTCCAAATGAGAGTGCTTGACGCATTTGCTGAAAGCGGGAAACTATTGGAAGAATACAGATTGGTCTATAAAGATTATAAAAAGAGTGAATTGGTCTACCAATCATTGGTTGAAAGAGAAGCCAAAGCTAAAAGTGATGAAGACTATTTTAGGTTTGTGATTCACGAAATAAGCGAACTCAATCCTAAAGAAGGAGAAGAGGCAGAACTTGAATCCGAAATTCAAATGTTAGCCCATGCAGAGCAAATTCAAAATGCTTCTTATCAATCTTCTCAATCCTTAGAGGGTGCAGAAAATAGCCTTTTAGACCAATTACGAAGCATCAATGGAATACTTGCTCAAAGTGCTAAACATCATCAGGCATTCCCAGCTATCATCGATCGATTACAATCTAATATTGTTGATTTATCTGATATTGCAGATGAATTAAATACCATTGCAGACAAAACACTATCCGACCCTGAATTACTAGCAAAACAAGAAAGCAGGTTGCAAGAACTGCTGAATATGCAAAAGAAACACCGCGTTTCAAATAACAAAGAACTCATCACTTTACTCGAACAGTTTCAGGCTAAAATTGATGAAATTGGAAGCCTTGAAGAAGAAATTGCTCAAGCTGAAAAACAGAAAAATTTGTTGTTTGATTCCGCGTTAAAAATGGCCAATGATTTGCATTCAAAAAGAGAACAAGCTCTTGAACCCATGAAGAATAAAGTGCTTGAATTATT
>JBMLPO010000311.1:0-9374 GCA_049242065.1 Bacteroidia bacterium | reverse complement strand
ATTGTTTCCTTCTTTAATGGATAAGCCCAAATAGGATGCACTTCGCCTACCATACTCAGGCCCAAAGCCTCCTCCTTGAAACTGTGCATGGTCAATTACTCTTGGTGCAAAAATGCTAAAACGACCTCCATTGGGATCATTAAAAAAACTATTGCCTTCTAAATGACCCACCTCGCTTAGAGGAATATCATCCACCATATAAACATTATCTCTTACCCCTTGTCCACGCACTGAGATAGCAGAATATATTCCACCACTACTAGAAACTCCAGGCAACATCCCTATAGCTCTAAAGATATCCCCTTGGGATCCTGGATTGAGATTAATTTCTTCTCTTGAAAAACTATATGAAGAAACAGGATTGAATCTGTTGTTCTCATATCTAAATGCTTTAACTTCTAATCCTTTTAATGTGTTGAGGCTTTCCTGCAAGTAAACTTCTCTGAAGCTTGTTTTTGAAGGTAAAACATTGATATCATGTAGGAGTTGTGTTTCATATCCCAAATAACTGATTTCAATAGAATAAACGCCAGCCTTTAGGTTCCTGATTTCAAAATTACCTAAGGTGTCAGTGAGTGTTCCAATTTGGGTTTTCGAGATTTGAATTACCGCTCTAATCAATGGTAATTTACTTTCCTTGTCTAAAATCCTTCCTTTCATGCTTCCCAATTCATGAACTTGACCATATCCTAAAAAGGTGAGGAAGAAGATTGGAATAATAATTAATTTGTTCAACATGATGGTTTTTGGCCTACAAAATTATTGCTTGTAAGTCCACTAAATGTTGACATTTGACGCCGTTTTCTTCATCTTTTGTCGTGAATAGGTTTCTTTCGATATACCCAAATAAGAGGCAATAAGTCTATCTGGTGCTTGACTAAATAACTCAGGTTTGAACTTTCTTAACCATTCAATTTTATCATGAGCAGCCATTACGTTGATAGCAGAAATTCTTTCCATTGACTCTTTGTACTTTTTCTCAATGATTTTCATATAGGCTTCTGCAAATTTCGGAACCGCTTGCATGAGGTTTGTAAAGGCATGATGATTGATATGGTAAACAACCGTTTTTTTAGTAGTTCTAACAAATAGGGAAGAGGTATTTTGATTTTTAAAACTTTCTAAATCGGTAAACCATTCGTCTTTTACAATCAAATCAATGGTTTTTTCATTGCCGTTTTGATCAATTTTAAAGACCTGCATGAGTCCGCTTTTTACATAATAGATTTTTCTGCATATTTCGTGTTCTCTTAAAATGTATTCATTTCTTTTTAAGTGAATACTAGAAAAGTTTTGTAGCACTTTCTCGATATGAGCAGGGTCTTTTCCAACAATTTGAATGATGTTTTCTTTTAGTTCTTTCATGTCATCATTGACTAGGTTTCATTTGGCAATTAGCTTGTTTATATTGAATGTTTTTATGATGGGTTATAAAGTGAATTGATACCAAAGAAAATTATACTAGTTTCGATTTATTTTGGTGGTTATTTTATTATTCATTCCATCTTTCTTATCTAGAAATTTGAATTTTTCTAAAACTACAAAAGATAAAATTCTGTATGGTATCAAAGGGGGTTTGATGGTCAACTCGAATGCATTTCACTTTTTCAAAAAAATGTTTCAAACGTTCTGTCATTGTGTTTTCGGAGTATTGTTTGACCTCAATCCCGCTGCATTTTTTAGGGCCTTGTTCAGAAAATGTTCCAATCACCAAAATGCCTGTAGCTTGAATACTCTTTTGTATGGTATCAATATAATTATTGATTTCTTCTTCATCAGTTAAGAAATGAAATGCGGCTCGGTCATGCCAAAAATCATATGTTTCAGTAGCTTGAAATTTGGATGCATCTGCAACAATCCATTTTACTTTTGATGAACGCTCACCTAGTCTATGCTTCGCTCTCTCAAGTGATGCAGCTGATATGTCGAGCACAGTGATATCCGTAAAACCTCTATCTAATAAGTGGTCAACAAATAAACTATCGCCACCACCTACATCAATTATTTTTGATGTTTTTGAGATATTGAACTGCTCTATGAATTCCAATGAAGTGCTAGGAGTAGCTTGGTACCAGCTAACATCTTTTAAGTCTTTTGTTTGGTAGATGTTCTCCCAATGTTTTTTTCTTTCTAAATTTTCCATTTTAAGCAGCATTAGAGATAATTGAACATAGACTTTTAGATAGATAAATCATTATTCAATTTACAAGGAAATAAAAAACCAATTTAAACATCTTCCTTTGTTCCAACAAGAGCCAAAATCATTTTTTGTTGGGATTATTTAACTCAACATGTGCTAGCTTGTTTTTTCTAATTTTTTGATGAATTGTTTCATGGCTGTTTCATCTTTAATCAATGCATTGTATCCTAAATAACCAATTTTTGATTTATTTCTATACAAACCTAAATCATCAAAACTGGAAAGGTTTGGATTGATATGCAGATTGATTTGTTCCATATTGAAGGAAATCCTAAGTCCGCTTACACTATCAGAATCATAAGGCCAAATTGCAAAAAGACTACGATTTTTTTTGATATTAATACTTCTCGTATTTTTTTTAATTTCAAGTCCTTTTTCTCTACAGTAATTGATGAATATCTCGTAAGTACTTAGTTTTTCAATCTTACTGAGTTGTTCAATGATAATTGTATCAGTTAATTTTTTTTTTCTAGTTGGCGAGGTGTTTTTAAATAATGGAAATTCAATTTTATCATCTTTCATATGTTTACATTGAACGTCACTATTTTCATAAATAGTAAGTCCAGTACCATTTTTCCATTGAATGATTTTGGCATTAAAGCTCCAATCTAGTTGTCTTTTTTCAATTAATTTAATCAATGATACAAGAGCATTTCGTGAAATACTATTTACAACTATATAAATTGTAGGAATTTGATTTTCTGTATAATGAGTTTGAATTGCTTGGTATATCCTACCATGCTCTTTATGATAAATTTGTTTTAGAACTTGACCAATTTTTTTTTCAATCGAGGAGCCTTTACTATTTTCATATGAAACAATTGAAGAACTTATTTTATCTTTAAACTCAATAAGTATAAGCTCATTTTTTATATAACCAGCGCTGTCAAATGGGTCTCCTCCAATTGTTTTTGAATCTTCAAATAGCTCTAAATAACCAGTGTGCTTTTTAAACCAATTCAAAAAGTCCACTGTTAATAAATGCTCTTTATGTGAATGATTATCATTCATTTTTTTGTTTGATAAATTTCTAGTAAATATATACTTAAAAATCACAATGCTTCTTTTGCATTTCTTCAAACAATTGAATTCTGCATCATCAAACAATCATAAAGTTATTTCTTTGCTGTAGTGTTTTGCTTGTTTCTAAATTTTTCCTTTCAAAATAAGGCTTCGTATCAAGTCATTTAATTGCTATTTGGAATTACAAGTTGCTGATCTTTTATTAATTACTTTTGATGAGCTTTCTTCTAAATGTTTTATCTACTCCACATACTTGAATTAAATATATACCAGCATTTAAGTCTGTTAGATTGATTTCAGTTTTTTCTTTATTCGAAAAATGTTCTAATTCACATTTGCCCGTTTGGTCGAAAATTCTAACCCATTGAATTTTCTCTTTGAGCTCGATGACCAGCTTATCGTTTGATGGATTTGGATAAAGATGCATATCATCATCACTAGAAATTATATTGCTAGCTACATGTGTTGTCATAGGGTCTGTTAACATATAAGTCCATATTGGTATGAATACTGGTATACCAGCTAGCTTTGGTGTCTTTTTATCTTGGATGGTACAAGCATGCTCATCTCCATTTGGAACTGAAAAAGATGTAGTTAATTGTCTAGTATATTGATAGGGTGATGAAAAACTATCCACGTTTACAGGAGGGCCAAATGTATTTAAACCAAGTTGATTCCAAATTTCTAATTGATGATTGGTATGTTCGTCTAGGATATGATTGAAACAATAAATTGAATTGCTAGAAGTTTTCCAATTACCATTAGATAACCATGTTGGTGGAGCATCAGGAATGTTTCGCCAATCCTTAGGTGATGAAATACAAATTGCTCGTTTTATAGGATAGTATTTGGCTATTATCGCTGCATGGCCTCCACCTTGAGAGTGACCTGAGAAAATCAGTTTACTAAATTCAAGGTTGTTGTTGCTATCTAAATATTGACCCCAATTTTCATTTGGATAGTTAGTTTCTAAATATATTAAAAGTTTCTTTGTTCTATTTAAAATACTTTCATGTAAGGATATTGAAATCTCGCTTGAATAATCTACCCCTTCAACAATTTCTCTCCTTACATCCTCAAAACAATCAGCATCCGCAGAATTTGTACAAAAGCTTCCAACTGTTGGTGCATTTGGATACATCAGCCCAATACTATGAAAGCCTAAATTTGCGGCTAATGTGCCAAAAAGTGTAGCCCTTTTGGGTTCACCAAAACTCCCTGGTAAATGAACCAATAGTATATTTTTGCTAGGAACAGATGTATTTAGGTAAACATAGTGTGAATCTGAGTTAAATGTAGTAATTAAGGAATCAGTTTCACTTGGCTTGATTCTTTTGATTGTTGATTGACTTAATAGATTTAAACTGATTAAACTGCAAATAGCAACAAGTGTTTTTTTTTTTATCATGGTTTATTTTTTGCTCTTTGACTTAGATAAAAAATATAGTAAGAAGTTTAATTAGGTCCTAAATGCAGATTAATAGGGGAGTGTAAGGCAGTGTAAACTGTACGAAGTCAATGTTTTATTCAATCAAAAATATTTCATTAACAGGATTTTCTTCACGACTCCAATTAGGTTTTTTATTGATACTTCAAATAATTTTTATTCCAGTATTCTTCTATAAATGTCCATTTCATATCGAAGTTTGGTATGTGTTTTACATAAGGAAGTATTTCAATTAATTTCATATTACTCTCCTTGTTTTCCATTACTTTATAAACTTCAATGCTAGCTGGGTTGATTGCTGTTTCATTCTCACATCCTTTTCCGTAAATATGCCCGAGGTGAATAGTTTTAAAATTGTCTATATAAAACAAGTCACTTACCCAATTCATATCTGCACATCCTGCTCTATGATAAGAGTAGTAATAGTTTTTGTTTTTTTTAAGTTGAATGGCTGAAGGAAACCGGTCAAAACCTTCAAGTAATTTAAATTCATCATTCACTTGATCGAACAAGTAAAGTTTCTTAACTGCATTACTACCTATATAAGATAATAAGATGTCAATATAATTATCTTTGTTAAAGTCAATAAATTCGATGTTTCCAAGTCCATCAGATGGCAAGGTGTCCGCTTTGATTTCATTTTTATCTTTAATGAAAATTAATCTGAACTCGTGTTCATTGAGGTCTTGGATTGAAAAACGAAAAGAATGATCCTTGATCTTAAATGTAGTGTCAAATTCTATCCTTTCTTCATTCTTTAAAGTTTCATTTTCCAATTCATTATTTTTAATTGAATTTCTTTCCGCAACCTCATTGTTGTTGACTTTTTGTCCGCTAGAGAAAATAAAGACTAAAAATACTACAAGTAAAGTAGTTGTTAATTTTTGTATGATCATATTTTGCATTCAAAAATTTTGATTGTCTATTGAGTAATGCTATTCATTTGTAATTATAAAAATAATCCGACAGAGATTTAAATCCATTTTAGTGCCGACCTCTGGAACACCTAATGAAGTTGTATTATATGAAGTGACATCATTTTAAATTTGATTTATCAAGAATCAATTTTTTAAATTTCATTGAATTATACATTCACTCTTTTGTTTGTTTATTGTGAATTTGTTAATTCATTAAGTACAACAAACTCCATTGTTTTTTCAATATGCTCTTGCTGAATGATTCCTTGCGCATATTTTGAATTTGAACCTGAATCATACTTTTCTAAATATGCATGATTGATTTCTGCTGAGATTTCATGAAGATCTTCTGGTATCACAGCTTTTATATTATAAATGATTTCTCCACATTTAATTTGCCCTTTATTATCTTGAATAAAACTGTTGTACCAACTTTTTTCTGCTAAACCCCATGACCTAGCAAAAATCCTACCTTGTACAGTTACCATCCAAATTTCTAAGAAACTCGTTCGGTTTTCACCAGCTTTTAATCCAATTAAATTATGGCTTTTAATGTATTCAATGGCGTGATGGTCTTTCATATGTTTCAACTGGTTGATATAGTTATCTAAAACTTTACCCAATTCACTCAGTAAGAATTTAGGTTTTATCTAATTGTTAAATAATGCAAATGTAAATTGGAAATTCAATGTTTCAATGAAGAGAAGAGCGTTCCTATATTCCAATTTGACTTATTCATTTTTTGTTTTTCCCTGGTGTATATGTTTCTTGGATGGGTAGTTTAAAAAATCCTCTGCAATCTCAGAAATCAATAAATGGCTTGCACCCCAAGATTGATATACTTCATCTGCCCATTTTTTTATTGTAGCAATACAATCATTTGATGTTGTTGTCCTAGTCAAATCTTTCGATGAAATTTTTCCTCTTTCTAAAGGTTTAGGTATAGGGAGTACTGCATTAGGATTTTTTAGTTTGAATGCGTTTAAATAGTCACTTAGCAAAGGTGATTTTTTGTAATCCCAACGTATTCCTTTGTGCAGTATCAAATATATCCTTGTCAAGTGAAAATGATTGCTCCACCGTCCATGAATTTCTGGATGTTGTAACGCATGTGCATCCACACTTAAAAATCTAGAAATATGATGTTCAGGATTATCAAAATCCAAAAGCTGAAGTCCATTGTTATAATGATCCATACAATCAAAAATGCCTTTTTGATAGTCAGCCCCACAAAATTGACAACTGCCGCTATCGAGAAGTGCTATGCCATTTTTATTTGCTTGGTCTATGAAATCTTGCATTTTTTAAAGTTCAGTATTAGTAACTATAATCAAACTGCACCCAATACCAGCAACTGGTTATACGCATTCATGGTGATTAAGTGCTTATAATCAAATGTAAAATGGGGAAATGGATTTACCAACCACTTAAACCCCTTTAAACGGAGATGAGTTGTACGGATATTGCGAATCCACTGAGGGGTAGATAGTATAGGATACTATCCAAGTTGTGCTGTCCCTATATCAGTTAATATTCATTACAATAAATTTTGACAGGAATATTAGTTGATTGTTTAGCCTACAGATACACCAACTTGATCCTTAAATAATACACAAAAATTCTCTTTAACTGAATTCCCTTTTTGATTTTCATGGATGCTTATTCCGAATAATTTTTTAAAATCAGCTTTTTGATTTAAATAGTCAGAAAGACCAGAATTCTTAAAATTATGATCTATTGAAAGATTTTGATATTGATGAGGGAAGGATGTGAAAGGATTAGGTGAATGTAGGATGATACAGTCCTCTTTACTGTTATCTTCATTGATAAAAATCCAAATTTGAAATTGTTTATTTAGTTTGAAACTTTGTTCCGCAAGGCTATCAAAATTTCTTATCAAGCAGTCTAAATGATGCTTTCTTTTATTGATAGCTTTAAATCCGATATAGTCAACCCAAATTTTATCATATGAAAAGTACTGATCCTTTACCCATGTTGATGGAATAACTAGTTGTCTGCTTTGAATCGATTTGAAATACCTTTTTAAACCTCTTTTCTTGTTCATAAAGTTGATGGTAAGTCCTGGTTTGCCAATTGTGATGGCTTAGGGTTTGAATTCAAATCTAATTAGGTGTAAGGAGTAAATCAATAAGTACCATTCCTTCATAAATTGAAATATAAATCTTAGTTTGAAATCTTGTCTTCAGTATATTCAAGATTGTCTTCAGGAGTGTATTTCAGGTAAAAGAAAATGAGTGGGAATACTACTGTGTAAAAGAAGATTAAATAAAGTCGGATATTAAATGAATAATCGAGGTAAAACAACCCCGCTGAAATCATTGTAATATAGAAAAACTGAACTAAAGAAATTTGATATTCCACAAAATTTCCAAGTTTATGGTTAACAATATCCTTCCAATCTTTCATGGCTTGAGCCCATTTTACTTTCCAATTGTTTGAACTTTTGTCAAGATGAAAAATTGGAATGCCGACGAATAATAAGGAAAAGGAAGTGGATATAAAGTAAAGTTGAACTCCAGTTATTAAAACATAAATTGTCGTCATAAAGTTTACTTCGTAGAGTTCAAGAATGGGTTTTATGATGTTCAGTGAAACTTGATCTATATAGGTGAATACAATTGCAAAAAGAAACCAATAATAAAGGATGAGTTTGTTGCGATAAGAAAGCTTCTTATGTTCTAATGCAGATTTCACAATTAAAAATGTAGGATAAATTGATATTGCAAAAACTAAACTAAGCCAAAATCCTGGACCTTTATTTGCAATTGTTTCAATTAATAAATACCAATGAAACAATGTATAAGCATAAATATAACCTTCATTTATCCTAGGCACAATCCTTTTGGGATTCATGTATGAAAGTATTAAGGTCCATGCAAAAATTTCCACACTGGTAATTGATGTCCATGTTTTAAGTTTTGCTGCCTTACCCAATATAACTATGGGTGTCAAAAATGCAATTAAGATGAATGTTAATGGGTTGTCCTTAACAATTCTAAATCTTGATTGCAGTAGCGAAATCAAAACAACTGTCAAGTAAAGTAACACACAATTGAAAAGCACAGGATTGAAATTCTTCATTATAGTTGTTGCAGTTTATTTTTCATTCAATGTTTTTTGAATAACAAAGGCATGAAATCAACTAACAGCATCATTTCAGCTCTATGTTTTCGAGATTAGTGATCGGCTTACACTTTCATTCAAATGTAAATAGGGGACACGAATTTACCAACCACTTAAACCCCTTTAAACGGAGACGAATTGAACGCCTATTGTGAATGTGTTGTTAGCGGTAGTGGCTCTATTTCTTGTCCGTTTTATTGTCAAAAAGTTCGTGTAATTTTTGTTGTAAAAGTTTCTTGTCAGGTAGTTGAGTATTATATTCTGAAACCATTGTTGGGGAAAGGCTTCTGCTTAAAGCATATTCAACTACTTCACTGTCTTTGTCCTTGCAGAGTAAAACTCCAATGCTCGGATTACCCACTTGCAATTGATATTCTTCTCCAATGAACAAGAAGTCTTTCCCTAGTTCAAGAATGAAGTTTTTCATTTGTCTTACAAGTCCACGTTGCAAGTCGCTCTCACTATGTGGCTCAGTTAGATTCAGAAACTCAAATACATAACTATCTTTAAAAGTATTTGTCAAGTCTTGATTACTTTCTCTCAACGCTGTCGAGAGTTTTGATTTTCCAATCATTGTCCGCTCGAAAAGGCTTGCAGAAATTTGTCGCTCAAGTTCTCTGAAACTATAACTTTCTTGTTTATA
>JBMLPO010000310.1:0-1164 GCA_049242065.1 Bacteroidia bacterium | reverse complement strand
GCTATTACCTTGGAAGAATTTTCTTGAAAAATTATGGGCTGGTGAGGTGATTTAAATACATGTTTCAAATTGTAATTTAAATACTGTTTTTATTGGTTTGTTTTTAATGCAAGGCTAAGGACTTAAGGGACGGCAGGTACATGAAAATTGGGGAGGGTGATTTGGTCATGAATAATCATTGAAATATTCTTGACATTGGTAGTTTGCATATTTATAATCTTATTAGCGGTTAATAAAGATTACAAATTCAAAATTTAATACAACTTAGTTTTAAGCAAAACACCATTTTGATATTCTTCTTCTTTTTTTAGTTTTCCATAAACAGTAAAATACTTCCAGGTTCCATCCTTCTTTTTGTTTTTATAATATTCTATTCTTTCAATAGAACCATCGCAATAATAGTATTCGGCTCTCTTTGGCATTTTAGTTGGTCCTAGATATTCAAATGAATCACAACAATTGTCCTGTGACACTGCTTCATGAACATATTCCCTAGGTGGTAAGAAAAAATCTGAGTATTCGAAATCGTAAACCTTAATGGATTTTAATTCACCTTCAGGATAATACTCCAACCAATCACCTACTTCAATATCAAAGATGTAGGCTTGAATAGACATTAGTGAACCATTTGGATAATAGTAAGGAAAAATGCCTGTTCTTTTTTCCTTAATCTCCGAGGTAAAGTAAATTCGGCCTTTATTTCCAATTGTTCTTTCAAAAGAAAGCTCAAATTTATTAAGGTAAGTTCTAACAACCGTAGTAGTATCATCATAGGTGGCAGTATCTACAAAGATTTCATACTTTTTCCCCAAATAAGATGTATCTGAATGAATTGGTGGAGGATAGAAATTATGGGTATCAGCAAATAAAATTGACATCATTTGCAAAGAATCATCCAAACTCATCCCTTTAAAATTAATTGAACTTATACGAATATTTCTTAAAGAATCTGCCGAATAGTTCTCCTGCTTTAAAAGACTTTGACCATCAACAGTAAATTTGATTAAAAATAAAAAGCATATACAAACTATTTTTCTCATTTTAATATTGGTAAAAAATTTAAACAAGATGAATTAATAAACGAACCTTTAAAGTTGAGATTGGTTATTTGGGTCTTCAAAAAGGATCTAAAACCTAAAATTTGAGCTAATTTGATTATTTTTT
>JBMLPO010000309.1:0-10559 GCA_049242065.1 Bacteroidia bacterium | reverse complement strand
ATATAATTCGGGCTTTTTTCTAACCAAACTTTCAAATCAAAGCTCATATCAAAAGCTGAAGAAATGATTTCATCGAATCGTTTGATATTCATTAACCTCACCGATGCTACAAAGAAAATGATGGCAATCAAAACCCAAAACTTCCAGGTTTCATCGCGCTTTTTTCTGAATTCAATTTCTTTTACTCCAGGCAAGGTTCTACTTTCAAATTTAATATCTTCTGTAATGGCCATTCCTTTAATGGTTTCATAAGGAAATGCAATAGATCTTAAACTTGAATAATTGCGAAATGAATCGAGCAATGAGAAATCTGATCGGGTATATTTTACAATTTGAACTGTATCAATTTGAAGGCTGTCTGTTGGAGTATTTCTAGTCATTGCAGTATCAACCGGTAAAGAGAAAACCCAATTTACCAGCAAACAAAATACAACAGAAATACAAAAGCGTTTTCTCATTAAAAGAAATTTACAAATCCGAAATGAATCCTAGCATTGTTCAGTTGTATTCCCTTGTTGCTTTGTGATCCCATTGCATAAAACAAAGAAAATACACCCGCCTCTGACTCAATATTCATTCCTGCTCCCAAGCCTTCAGGATAAGTGATTTTATTTATTTGAACCAAGTTATTCTGAACATAAGCTTTGTTATAAAACAAAACAAAAGAAGAATTTTCAGGAATCAAGTATTTTATTTCAACATTACCCAATAGATATGTATTCGCAAAAATACTTTGTTCATCGAATCCTCTAAGTGTTTTTAATCCACCAATGCGGAAAAGTTCGTTCTGAAATAACTTTTCTGCATACACATGTGCGCCTGAAAGATCAAAATGTAAAATGAATTGTTTGTATACAGGATAATAAAATGAATAATTGAACTTGAACTTCAATTGAATACTTTGCAATTTGAGTGAATCGTATAAGTTGTAAAATCGATTGTCTGAGGACAGCATCATCAAATCATTAATCTGTTGATTTTTTACGATTCTTCTGCTTCCTCCTAATAACTCAAATTCTATTTTACTTCCTTTGGATGGATTATAAAAATGGTTCAAATTTTTGAATTTAAAATTTATGCCAATTAAATCCGATTGGGTATCATGAAAGGCAGGAAGGTTTTTTGATTGTTTGATGGAGTTGGTATCTACATTCAATAAAGAAACTGATTGGTATTGATATAAAACCTTCAAACTACTTTTCCCAAAGCTTCTGTATTGTATACCTATTTCATTGTTTAAGTCAATATATATCGAATCAAATCTGAGCAGTTTAAATGTTTCTTCTATATCAAATCTGCTTTGCAAAAAATAAGGCCAATTGAATTGTAAGAATAAATCTTGTGAACCATTTAAAAAACTTCTAAATCCAACTTCAAAAGATTTTCCTGAGCCTAATATATTCTGAAGTTTGAGGTTGATATCTCCTGTTATAACCAATTTATTGTTCAAGGAGCTATTGGGAGCAAAACCAATTATTCCATCAAATGAACCTGCTTTCTTTTTATCGATATATACATAAGGCTTTGCTTTGTTTCCATAAAAATAAACGCCAATTGGTCTTGTTATACTGATATAGGGCAATTCACTTAACAATGCATTAGTACCCGCTAACACCGATTCATTATAAATTGAACCAGGCTTGATGTGACAAAAGCTTCGTAAGTACTTTAACTTTAATTCAGATGTACCCGCAAAATCAAGTGAATCAAAATAAACCAAAGGCCCTGTAGATAGATGCATTGCAGCAGATACCCGCTCTGAGTCGATAAGAACGCTATCAAAAGAAACTTGTGCAAATGGATATCCGTTGTTAAGCGCGTATTGTAAAACCTTTTCTTTCACACTTTTTAGCGCTATCTCATTTTGCAAAACCTTTTGATTGGGCCATCTTAAATCTTCCACCAACTCATTTGGTAAATTCCCTTTTCTGATGGTAATATTTTGGAACTTCTTAGCACTTTCCCAATATGTAAAAAGTGTATCTCTATTTTTTGAGTAAGATAAAGAATCTTGTTGGGCTAAGAAATAACACTCAGCTTGTAATTGAGATAAAAGCATCAGTTCAAGTTGACGAACCATATTCTGTGAATCTATGGGTATTGCTTTGAGTAATTTTATCTCGCGCGGATAGTGCACAATAGGCTGCCATACCTGCTGCGCTTTTACTTCAAAAGAAAAGTAAAAGAAAAGTACGCCTAAAATAAAAAGATGAATTCTACTCAAGATTTGTTGATAGATTTGCGCAAAATAAATAAATATGGCAGGTATTTACATTCATATCCCCTTTTGCAAACAAGCCTGCTTTTATTGTAATTTTCATTTTAGTACCAGTCTGCAATATACAAACGAGTTTGTTGATTCTCTTTTAAAAGAAATTGATTTAAAATCACCTGAATTAAACAAAGAATCTTTCAAAACACTCTATTTTGGAGGAGGCACACCCAGTATTTTGAATAGCCATCAATTTGAAAAAATTGTACTTCAATTGAGTAATCACATCGACTTAAAAAACATTGAAGAATTTACTATAGAAGTAAATCCTGATGACATGAATGAAGACAAACTTAAGTTCTGGAAAGAAATAGGTGTGAACAGATTGAGTATAGGCACACAAAGTTTTAGAGATGAAGATTTACAGCTGATGAACAGAGCGCATTCAGCTCAAGAAGCCTATCAAAGTATACAATTAGCTCAATCAATTGGATTCCATAATATCAGTATTGATTTAATTTATGGAATACCTGGTTTAAGCAAAGAGAGTTGGTTAGATAATTTAAACAAAGCCATAAAGCTGCAGATTCCGCACATTTCAAGCTATTGTCTAACAGTAGAGGAAAAAACGGCATTGGCCCATTTGATAAAAGAATCGAAATTAAACGAGCCTGATGAAGAATTAGCTTCAGAACAGTTTATCATGATGATAGAGCATTTACAAAATCATCAGATTGAACAGTATGAAATTTCTAATTTTGCGAAAGCAGGATACGAGTCCAAACACAACAGTAGTTATTGGTCGGGTGAAAAATATATTGGCTTAGGGCCCGGTGCTCATAGTTTTGATGGGAATAATAGAACTTGGAATATATCCAACAACCAAGCTTATTTTAAGGCACTGAAACAAGGTGAATTGCCTCAAGAAACAGAGCTTCTTAGTTTAGAGAATAGGTACAATGAATTCATCATGACCTCACTTAGAACAAGAGAAGGAATTGAAAAAGAAAAAATGCGAACTTTATTCAACAACCAGTTTCTTCATCAATTTCACCAAGGCATAGAAAAATGGCTCAGTATGGGGAAACTCATTGAAACCGAAACACATTATTTGCTGAGTAAAGAAGCTCGTTTTTTTGCTGATGGAATTGCGTCGGATTTATTTGTTTCTTGATTACAATTTAATACACACATTTTTTTGTTCAGTAAAAAATCTTAAAGCTTCCCAGCCTCCTTCTCTACCTACGCCACTTTGTTTTACTCCGCCAAAAGGTGTTCTTAAATCTCTCAGTAACCAACAATTAATCCAAACAATTCCGCTCTTAACTTGTGAAGCTACTCTGTGCGCCTTTGTTAGGTTTTCTGTCCAGATGGTAGCAGCCAAACCATACTCAGTTGAATTGGCCATCATGAGTACTTCTTCTTCTGAATCAAAAGGAGTTAAGGTAACAACAGGACCAAATATTTCCTCTTGATTGGTTCTGCAATTGTAACTTAAACCTTCAATAACTGTTGGTTCGATAAAATAACCCTCACTCCATTCACCTCCTATATTCAATGATGTACCACCAGTAAGAATGGTACCACCTTCTGCTTTTGCTAATTCAATATATGAAAGTACTTTTTCGAAATGAGGCTTTGATGCAATGGCCCCAACTTTTGTGTCAGCGGCTAGAGGATTGCCCACTTTCATTAACTTGGTTTGTTTGATGAATTCAGTTTTGAAATCCTCATAAATAGTTCGCTCAATAAATATTCTTGAACCGCATAAACAAATTTCACCTTGATTGGTAAAACTAGAACGTACGCTTTCGGCAACAGCCTTTTTAAAATCACAATCTGCAAAAATGATATTGGGATTTTTGCCACCCAATTCTAGAGATAGTTTTTTAAACAATGGAGCTGCATTTCTAGCGATTTCAGCACCGGTTTTGGTACCACCTGTAAATGAAATTGCTTTGATATCAGGATGAGTTGTCATGGTTGGCCCAACTTTAGGCCCCAATCCATGAATGATATTTAAAACACCTGCAGGTAATCCCGCCTCTATGCAAAGCTCTGCAAATAAGAAAGCTGTCATGGGTGTAATTTCAGAAGGCTTAGCCACTACACAATTTCCTGCAGCAAGAGCTGGTGCAATTTTCCATGTAAACAAATACAAAGGTAAATTCCATGGACTGATACAAGATACAACTCCTAATGGTGATTTCAGGGTATAATTGATCGCATGATCTCCCATTGGATGCGATTCAGAAGCAAAGTGTTCAATGGCTGTTGCAAAGAAATGAATATTTGCTTTAGCCCTTGGTATTTCACCCTTTTGAGCTAGCCAGAATGGTTTTCCTTGATCGATACTTTCTGCTTCAGCTAAGCGATCATTATGCTGATGAATTAAATCAGCTAAGCGCAGAAGAATTTCACTACGTTCATTAGCAGATTTAGCACTCCAAGCTGGGAAAGCATTTTTTGCAGCTTGAATAGCCAGTTCAACATCTTCTGAACTGCTATCTGGACACAGACTGTATACCTTTCCTTTAGCAGGATTGATATTGTCTAAAAACTCTCCTTTCACTGGAGCTACTAAGTTGCCATTGATATAATTTAAAATCTTCTGCATGGCGCAAATTAAAAGAAATGAACTTAATAAAAGTAATTCCAAATCAAGCCTTCAAATGAATGGTGGGCTAGAAACTTTTTATTGTAGTCATTTTTTTCTTTGGCTTATTGGATATCAGAAAGATAATAGTATTTTTATTTTCATTAAACCTTCATCGAAAATTCAAATCAAATCAAAAAAGAAATCCCATGGAAAAAATAGACAGAAGGAATTTCATTACAAATGCTGCAAGTGAGTTAATTGGATCAGAAAAGGGTTCTTATGAATTTGAATATATAGATCCAGCTAATAAAAAACTTCCTGATAATTTAAGAAAAACAAGCAAAGGAATTGCAGCCTATACTGGTAGTTTTGGAGAAACCCAATTGATCCATTTATTAAGAAGAACCATTTTTGGTGTCAATCAATCTGATATAGATTTCTTCAAAAACAAAAGTTTAACAGAGGTAGTCGATTACCTATTAAGCTTGCCAAACAATCCTCCCTCTCCCCCATTAAACTATTATAGCTACAATACCAATTTCCCTGATGCTGAAGTAGCTGCTGGCCAAACATGGGTAAATGCTGCTGTGAATCCAAATCTAGAAGGACTAAGGGTTTCTTCATTGAAGGCTTGGTGGTTGGGATTACTTACAAATCCACAAAGAAATATCAGAGAAAAAATGACCTTGTTTTGGCACAATCATTTTTCTACCGAATCAACTGTTGTGCAAGACTCTAGGTACTTATATAAACACCATGCATTATTGAGGGCCAATTGTTTGGGTAATTTTAAAGAGTTGGTTAAACAAGTAACAATCGACCCTGCCATGTTGGTTTACTTAAATGGCGAAGACAATACAAAAACTGCACCTGATGAAAATTATGGAAGAGAACTCCAAGAATTGTTTACTGTTGGAAAGGATTTGGCGAACCATTATACAGAAGATGATGTAAAAGCAGCTGCTAAAGTTTTAACAGGTTGGAGAAACAACCGCTTAGGAATTAGTTCTTATTTTGATAGCACCCGACATGATACTACGAATAAGCAATTTTCATCCTTCTATAATAATACTGTTATTTTAGGAAGATCGGGCAGTAATGCAGGAATGGATGAACTCAATGATTTAATCAATATGATTTTCAATCAAGAGGAAGTATCCAAATACATCTGCAGAAAAATCTATCGATTTTTTGTTTATTATTTAATTGATTCAAGTGTGGAACAAAATGTTATTATTCCTTTGGCAACCTTGTTAAGAAATAATAATTATGATATCAAACCTGTCATAGAAACACTCTTGAAAAGTGAGCATTTTTTTGATGAATTGAACTTTGGGTGTATGATAAAATCTCCGGTTGATCACTTAATTGGTTTATCTAGAAATTTTTCTTTGATTTTTCCAGATGGAACTAATGTTCAGCAAACTTATGGCCATTGGTTATACGCACAACAAGTCATGGCAGCAATCGGATTGAATTTAGGTGATCCGCCTAATGTAGCAGGTTGGCCAGCTTATTACGAAGACCCTCAATTTTATGAATTATGGATTAATTCAGACTCCTTACCAAAAAGAAATGCTATTTGTGATAGTTTGATTTATACCGGATTTAGTCGATTTGGATTTAACTTAAAAATCAATTCGATTGCCTTTGCAGAAAGTTTTCAAAACCCAGAAGACCCGAATATTTTAATGGCCTCTATTTTAAAAATATTATATGCCATGAACCTCAGTAGCAATCATATCAACTTAATAAAAACTGGCTTTTTACTGAGTGGTCAGAATGCCGATCATTACTGGACAGATGCTTGGTTAGCCTATAAGCAGAATCCAAGTGTGAGTAATAAAGCTGCTGTGGAAAGCAGGCTACAAGGTTTATTGAAATATTTATTAGGATTACCAGAATACCAATTGAGCTAAAATTAAGCAGCAAAATGGACAGAAGAAAATTTTTAAAGAAAGGAATTGGAGCAAGTATGCTTCCAGTTGTATTCAATGGATTTAGTCTCAATGCTTTTGCAGAAAATCCTTTGGTACAATTTTTAGGTAAGGCTGGCAATGCAGACCGTGTTTTGGTATTGATTCAATTGAATGGAGGAAATGATGGATTAAACACTGTAATACCATTGGACCAATATTCCAATTTAAGTGCAGCTCGTTCTAATATTTTAATTCAGGAGAATAAAGTACTCAAATTGGCTAATTCTACTCAAACAGGATTACATCCAATGATGGGTGAATTAAGAGCATTGTATGATGCAGGAAAAATTGGAATCATACAATCTGTTGGATATCCCAATCCTGATTTCTCGCATTTTAGGGCCACTGATATTTGGTTAACAGCAAGTGATAGCAATCAATTTGTTGAAACCGGTTGGATGGGAAGGTACCTCGACACGAAGTATCCAAACTTCCCCACAAATTATCCGAATTCAGATTTCCCAGATCCACCAGCTATTCAAATAGGACCCATGATTTCTCCTGCTTTGCAAGGAATGAATGCCAGTTTGGGAATGAGTATTACTGACCCCAATAGTTTTTACCAATTTGTTAGTGGAACAGTTGACCCAGCTCCCAATACCCCAGCAGGTCATGAATTAACTTTTGTAAGATTGGTGGCTCAGCAAACTCAGCAATATTCAGGCTCCATTAAAACGGCAGCATCAAAGGCTAGTAATTTATCAAGCTTGTATCCAAATGCGGGTCAGAATTCGCTTGCCGATCAATTAAAAATTGTTGCACAATTAATCGCAGGTGGACTTAAAACACGTGTTTATATGGTGAGTTTGGGAGGATTCGATACGCATTCCACTCAGGCTGTTAATGGAGCAACAGATACTGGAACCCATGCCGTTTTACTTCAAAAAGTTTCTCAAGCAATCAATGCATTTCAAGATGATATTCAAAAATTGAATATAGCAGATAGGGTTTTGGGAATGACTTTTTCTGAGTTTGGCAGAAGAATCAAATCAAATGCCAGTTTAGGAACAGATCATGGAGCAGCAGCGCCCTTGTTTATGTTTGGTAACAAAGTCAAAGGAGGATTATATGGAAGCAATCCTAATATACCTGCAAATGTTGGAACAGGTGATAATATCCCTATGCAATTCGATTTTAGACAAGTATATGCCAGCATATTAAAAGATTGGTTTGAAGTTTCAGAGACTGATTTGAATTCAATTTTAATGAGGAGTTTTAATAGTATTCCTGTGATTGATAACAATACAACTGGAATAAATCAAATAGGTAAAAGCGAAATCAAATTAGACAATTATCCAAATCCTGCTCAAGATTATACCATTATCAGGTATGAAGTTACAAGTTCAACTATCAGTTTAATTTTGTTTGATTCAAGTGGAAGAGAAATTGGCGTATTGTATGAGGGATTTCAACTCAGTGGAATGTATGAATTTAGGCTTGATACAACAGGATTAGTTGAAGGAAATTATTACTATCAATTAAAAACAGAAAAAAGTATTGAAACAAAAATTTTGCAGATTAGGAGATAACAACATCCTTGAATGAAAATTATATTGGATTGAATTGATTTACTTTTCAAATTGGTTAATCTTGTACTTTAGTTTAAAAAATTGTTGAACAAGCCAATCGTCTGTCATTTTTCATCGGTACATTCAATTGATGATACGCGTGTTTTCCATAGAGAATGCGTAAGTCTTGCTCAAGATTTCCAAGTAACTTATATCGGAATTGGAGACTTCAAAGGTGATAGAAATGGGGTTCAAGTTATTGGACTGAAAGCCTCTAAATCAAAATTATTCAGAGCATTTTTTACAGGATTCAAAGCTTTTACTGAAGCCATAAAAACAGATGCTTGTATCTATCACATACATGATCCTGAAATGATACCATTTGGAATTTTCTTGAGCATTTCGGGAAAACAGGTCATCTATGATATCCATGAAAATACCTATGGTGATATTCAATACAGAGAATGGATTCCAATAAAATGGAGAAAATTGATAGGCAAATTCTATCAACTCATGCTCAAAGCAGCCAACAATTATTTACATATCATTCCAGTAATTGCCAATAAGAGTTTTCAAAATCGATTGTTCTTAAAAGAAGGAAATTTCACCTGTATTCAAAACTTCGCCCCCATCAATCAATTGAGCAAATACAGAGTAGAAAACAGATATGAACTAGTTGAAAATAAAGTATTGTACGCAGGACTTATTCAAGATCATTATTATGATATCCATCCTTTGTTAGAAGCAATTGAACTCTTGAATCAAAAAGGCTTTTACGTCAATTTACATGTAGCGGGATTCTTAGGCTGGGGCAATATGGATGAAATTCTAAGTCATCATCCACAATTAAAAAAAGAACAGGTAATTTTTCATGGCAAATTAAAACCAGATGAAGTTTACCAGTTAAGTAAATCTTGTAAAATTGGAGTATGCCTGAAGAATCAGCCAGAACATTTGGTATTCTCTCATGAAAGAAAATTATTTGAATACATTGCTTTAGGCTTGCCTTCAATTTTTTGCAATAATCAAATTTATCTCGAGCTAAATTCTCCTCATGAAATCGGAATACCTGTCAACCTTCAATCAGCAACTGAAATATCAGAGGCATTTTTTATGCTACTAAGCGACACTAATCTTCAACAAAAAATGGCTAAAAATTGCATTCAATTAGCAGAAAATTCAGCCAACTGGGAATCAGAATATTTAAAATTACAAAACTGCTATACACAGCAAATTTCCGCCAATTAAATCGAAGAAACGCTTACCCAAACGACAAGACTCATTCCCATTTTAGGAATTCAAGTCGTTTAATCCCAAAAAAAAACAGCAATTGCGACATAAATTAATGCAATTAAAATAGATAATTCACCAAAATATAGCATTTATTCATCCGCTTATATAATTCACAGAAGAGCATAGTTCATAAGAAAATATATTCATATTACAGATAGTGGCTAAAACCGCTATCACTAGGTTTGAAAAATAAATGCATATGAAAAAAAATATACTCAATTACAAAAATTTAATGTTGGTTATCCTATCCACCATTTGTTTTGTATCAAATTCTGTTGCTCAGGTAAATTCGGTAAACATTTCTACTTCTACTGAATTCTGTGGTACTGAAACTAAAAATTTCAGTCTCACTTTGGGGGGAACAGCGATAGGAAATTTAACCTATACCTGGTCAACTAGCGGGGATGGAACCTTTTCTGCACCAAATGGATCAAGCACCAATTACACTCCAGGAGTTGGTGATTTGTCAAATGGAAGTTTTAGTCTAACGGTGGCGGTTGATGATGATGGAGATGCAAGCCACACCGTTTCTAGCCCAGCTACAATGTCTGTTTTTGATTTACCACAGATTAATGCTATTAGCAATGATGGGGCACAATGCGAAGGCGTTGCCATTCACTTAAATGCTACTACCAGTGCTGGTGATGGAATAATTACCTCCTACACTTGGACAGGCGCCAATAGCTTTAGTGCATCTTCAGAAGATGCTACAATCAGCAATCCTTCAAATGCAAATGATGGTGTTTATACTTTAACTATTACAGATGCTAATGGTTGTTCAGTAAATAGCTCAACTACTGTAACTGTTTACAAAAAACCTAGCATCGCTGCCATTTCTAATGATGGTCCTAAATGCGAAGGTTTAAATATTGCCTTGAACGCTACTACTGCTGATGGCGATGCTGCAATCACTACTTATGCTTGGACTGGTTCGAATTCATTTACTGCTAATACGGAAGATGCAACCA
>JBMLPO010000308.1:0-1139 GCA_049242065.1 Bacteroidia bacterium | reverse complement strand
CTGCCACTTACCAAACAAGCATATAATCCAGGTACAGTATTCCATACAGGGAAAGTAGAACATCCAATAACCAAACCTAAACCCTTAGGCATGGGTTTAAAATTCTTCTTGATACTTAAATCAAATTTACCCATTGATTTCACCCAATCTGTTTCATGAACAAATCTGGTTAATTCTGCATAACCCATTGCCACAGCTTCAAGTGCACGATCGTTGGCATGTGGTCCGGAAGCTTGAAAACTCATCATATAAGATTGACCTGTGGTATGCATAGTGGCATAAGCAATATCAAAGAATCGGTTTTTAATTCTATCTAATGATTCAATTAATAAGCCTACTCTATCTTCAATAGAAGTTTTAGCCCATGATTTTTGTGCCTTGTTTCCATTTTCTAATAAATCATGAACACTTAACTTAGGATACTGCACACCAATTCCTACTTGAAGAAAAGGAGAAACTTCCTCACCAATGAATTCAGTTGCCTGTTGTAATAAACCTGAAAAGTTATTATTCATGGTTTCACTCATCCAACTGCGGGCCTTTGCATCAGCATCTTCAGCATAAGCTTTCGGGTTTTCTGGATAAGGAGTAAAGTATTTTCTTTCAGATAAAGCTTTCACTGCTTGATGCAGCAATGATTCATGTTTTTGAAATAGATTCATAGTATAATATAAAAAGGCAAATGTATAGGACTATTCAGTTCAAACAAAACAAAGAGTATTGTATTTTATCGAATCTATGAAGTGGTGAATCCTCCTATTGAAGTGTGTTGATTCCGTTTAAGACCTAATTAGGATTGCTGATTTTACAAGTGTTTGAAAAGATTTGTCATTCATTTACAGCGTATTTACAAGTATTTTTGATAATAGATTTGCAAATATGCAGGCGCTGCCTACTTTTGCAGCCCCTTAACGATAAGGCAAAACAAAACGTTCTTTCACAACACAGAAAAATAATTTAAAGTTTTTCTTGCATTAAATAAAAAGTTGCTTACCTTTGCAACCCCTTTGAGAGCAAGAGTCTTAAAGATTGTTCTGTGAAAATTGAATATCAAAAAATAAATAAAAATATTTCTTGTGTATTCAAAATTAACTCTTACCTTTGCACTCCCTTAACGAAAGGAAGTAAAGAGGAGAGAG
>JBMLPO010000307.1:0-6524 GCA_049242065.1 Bacteroidia bacterium | reverse complement strand
CAGCCAATTCAGTATTAGGAAGTAAAATATTCAAGAAGGTTGCAGAATCTCCGTTTGGATCAGGTAGCGCAGCAAAACCCACACCTGGTATTTTGCCCAATTCAGACATCATTAACTTTTTGTGTCGGTTGTTGGCTTCACGAATTTGTGGAACTCTTCTGGTTTGAGCCAATCCAACAGCGGCATGTAATTCAGAAATTCTATAATTAAATCCAAGCACCGGATGGTTTTCCATTCCTCTATTATTGCCAATATGGTCGTGGCCGTGGTCAGCAAAATTATCTGCTAATTTATAGGCAGTTTCATTATTTGTAACCATTACACCACCTTCACCAGCAGTAGCAATTTTAAAAAAATCAAAACTATAACAACCTGTAGTACCCCATAATCCAGTAGAAATACCTTTATATGATGCAGCCATAGCCTGACCAGCATCTTCAACCAATACGAGATTATTTTCTTTAACCACAGCCATTATTTCGTCCATATTAGCCATTTGACCGCACATATGAACCAATAAAACAGCTTTGGTTTTAGGAGTGATTGCCTTTTTAATACCCTCAGCACTTAAACAAAGTGTTTCATCTATCTCAGCAAAAACCGGCAAAGCACCTGCAAAAATTACGGCCTCAACAGAAGCAATGTAAGTAAAAGGAGGAACAATTACTTCATCGCCAGCACCAATGCCAGCAGCAGCTAAGGCGCAAGAAACTGCAGTTGAGCCACTAGATACAGCATGAGCATATTTTGCTCCTACCAGTTTTGCCACTTCCGCTTCAAATTCACGAGCCTTCCAAATATTATTTCTTTGTGCATCATGATTGTATCTGAATAAAATTCCAGTTTCTAATACATCGTTAATCTCTTTGCGCTCTTCAGCGCCAAAAAACTCAGTTCCTGCCATATGATTTAAATTTTAACAAAGGTACAAAATCTATTCTCATTAAAGAACTTCATGAATAGGAAGAATCAAAGCGAAATAAATTTTCCCAATATGAAACATACAGAGATAATTTTCCTGAACAAACAAAATAATAATCAACTAAATATCAACACATTAAACCAAAAACTAATTAAACTTTTAATTCGGACGAGTTATTGCTACCTAACAACTACACTAATTCATCAATTGATTTCATTTAAAAGTCAATTCAAAAAAAATGTAAAAAACTGAAGATTAGTTACCAAAACCACTTAAAGATTATTAATATCCATTCATATGAAAAATGTAACCAAAGAAATTAAAAGCTTGAAGGAAAAGGCATTAAATATACTTGATGAAATACTGAGTCAAGGCGAAAAATTGCAATTACAACCCATAAAAATTAAAAATAATGGTTTAAATTGCAACAATCGAAAATCAAAAAACATGAATTTCCGAAACCTCTACGTATTACTTTTCATTTTGAACATCAGCTTATTAACTTCATGCAAAAAGTTTGAAGTTCCAACAAAAGAAATTGGAACTACAAGTGCATTTAAGGAATTGAAAGTTGATGAAAACTTTACATGGAAAACCACCAAATCTTACAACTTGAAAATAACTGGATTAGAAACAATCAATCCAATCAAATCAGTTTTTAGGGTTGAGAGCGCTGATGGACAAATTCTATTAGAAGAAAATAGAGCGATGAACGAAAGCTTTACTTTACAACTTGACATCCCTCAACATGAGAGCAAAATTATTGTGAAGTTTGGAAGTCTAGAAAAGGAAATTACCCTTAACTCTAATGAATTAAATTTTGATTACTTACAAACAAGACCTGAAGAAATAACGGAATAATACATGTTTATGAATTTTAAAAAAATTACAATTACTGCACTTTCATTACTATTCTTTTTGAATTTAAATGCACAGTCTGCATTATATACGCTTGATTGTGAAAAATTCGCTACAGGCTCAAGTGCAAGTTCTTCAAATAATATTGCATATGACAGAGCGCAATGTTGGGGATTAGGAGCCTTTAGTTATGTTAATACAAGTACTTTAAAAATTAATGGTAATTATTCAGGACAATCAAACCAAGCAACGAGTCTATCTATTTCTAGTTCTTGGATAAAATCACCTTGGATAAAACCAGGTTCGGCAAACATTACTTTTACGCATAAACTTACAGCCAATAATGGCACATTGAGAAGGATTGTTGTTTCATATATTCCTTATGATGCGAATGCGGCTTCCTCTTTTAAAGAAGGTACATTGGTAAGATTTGATTCCATCAGTTATGCAGCTCCACTTCCTTTAACCAATACGAATGTGAGTTTTGCTTTACCTGCAGCAATTAGAAACTCAAATAATCCTTTTAAAATACTAATCTCATTTATTGGAACTGGAGGAACATCGAGGTTTATTGTTGATGATGTTTTTATTGATGGAATTTATATTTCTGATCCTTCAAGTGCATTTTGTTTGCCTGTTCCACAAATACAAGATGCCGATTCAGATGGTGTTGCAGATGCTGATGATGCTTATCCTAATGATGCGAGCAGAGCTTTTAATTCTTATTTCCCATCAACCGGCAAAGGAACCTTATTATTTGAAGATTTATGGCCAACAACAGGTGATTATGATTTCAATGATTTTGTTTGCAACTTTCGTCAGCAAATTGTTACCAATGCAGCTAATCAGGTTGTTGAGTTAAAACTTAATTTAACACTTAAAGCCATTGGTGCTGGATTTAAAAATGGATTTGGATTTCAGTTAGACAATTTATCTCCTTCCAAGGTTTTGTCCGTTACAGGTACCAATACAAATGGAGCCTCTTGGGTAGTGAACTCTTCAAACGGCACTGAATCTGGTCAAACTTTCGCAAATATTATTGTATTTGATGACGCTTTTAAAATCATGCCTTCACCTGGAGGAAGTGGCGTAAATGTTGACCCCGCAAACCCATATGCTACTCCTGTAGACATGAATATAACCATTACATTTACTACCGCATCTGGACAAGCAATTTCAGCTAGTGATATTAGTATAAACCCTTACTTAATTGCTAACCAGGAAAGAGGAAAAGAAATTCATCTAGCTAATTATGTTCCTAGCTCAAAAGCAAATGCTGCCTTGTTTGGAACTGGTCAAGATGCAAGTAATGTGAGTCAATCAAAATACTATAAATCAAAAAACAATTTACCATGGGCACTCATGGTAGCTTCAGAAATTCCATATCCTAAAACAAAAGTAGATTTCCTTCAAGCCTATAAAAAGTTTGCCAGTTGGGCAGAATCAAATGGGAGCAGCTTTAGCGATTGGTATTTAAATTTAAGTGATTATAGAGACAATACTAAATTATATACTGCCCCATAAGCAACATATCAATTCATAACAAAAGAGGCTGTTCCAGTGATTGAAACAGCCTCTTTTATTTACTAAGGAGTTCTTTCTTTATATCATTCATCTCCCCTTCTATTCTAATTATAAACTCATTATTTTTTGATTTAAGTCCGGTATTGTAAGCCTTATCATAGTAGTACAATACCTCTTTAACCCAAGTTAAAAGTTCTCCTTTTTCAATAGCCTCAATCGCTAATCTGGTTCTTAAATCTCCTAGCTTCTTTTTAATTCTTATGGTGGAAAGTATTAGTTCTTCTTTTTTAAAATAACCATAATCTTTCAAAATCGTCCCACATCTTTTCTCTAAAGGAATATCCATAAAATACAATCCGCATTTCCTGTAGTTTTCATATATACCAGAAGGAATTTGTAAATTACCAATTAACCTGCTTTCATCTTCTATCCAAATTTTATCGCTACTATTCAAACTACTTAATTCATGAGCAAGTTTATTTTCAAACTGCTCTTGCGTAGGTTGTCTTGTAAATCCCAATCCTCCAAAAGCAGACCCTCGATGATTTGCCAAATTCTCCAAATCAATCACTTGCTTACCATTATCTTTTAAAAAATGAAGCACTTCGGTTTTACCACTTCCTGTATAGCCACTTAAAACTAAAAAACGGAATGGTTGTAAAAAAACATCCTGCACATAATTCCTGTAACTCTTATAGCCTCCTTTTAATATACACACAGAAAAGCCTGCAGAAGACAAAAGGTTTGCCATGATTCTGCTTCTTAATCCACCTCTCCAACAATGAATATATAGCAATTTTTCTCCAAATTTCGCTTTTGCATCTTTAATTATTTCGGAAAATCTAGGTCCAACTAATTCATAACCTAATAAAACTGCCTCGAAATTTCCTTTTTCTTTGTAACAAGTACCTACAAGTTTTCGCTCTTCGTTATTTAATAATGGAAAAGAAATTGCACCTGGAATATGTCCTTGGCTATGCTCTCCTTCACTACGCACATCAAGTATACAGGCATTTCTGGATTCAGAAATAAAATCCAAAATTTCAATTTGTTTTACATTCGTCATGCGGATTTAGTAATTACTCGCAAAAAATAGTGAAATTTGCAGTCAAATGATGGAAGAAAAAGTACTTATTATTGATTTTGGGTCTCAATACACTCAATTAATCGCAAGAAGGTTGCGCGAACTAAATGTTTATTCAGAAATTCACCCTTGCACACATTTACCGGAATTAGATGAAGCGACCAAAGCTGTAATCTTAAGCGGAAGTCCTTACAGTGTAAGTGATGGGATTCTGCCTTCAATTGATTTAAACTTATATAGAGGCAAATTACCATTATTAGGAGTTTGTTATGGAGCGCAATATATGGCAAAAGCAAATGGTGGTTATGTAGTTCCGTCAACAATAAGAGAATATGGCAGGGCTTTGCTTAATGAAATTCATGATTCTGTTTTATTTGATGATGTTTCTTTGAATAGCCAAGTTTGGATGAGTCACGGGGATACCATTCAAGACATTCCATCTAATTTTAAAATTATAGCCAGTACAGAAAGTGTTAAATGTGCCGCATTTAAAATTGAAGGCGAAGATACTTATGGAATACAATTCCACCCTGAAGTTACTCATAGTACAGATGGTAAAACCATCTTGCATAATTTTATTTCAAAAATAGCAGGACTATCACAAAATTGGAATCCGGCGCATTTCATTGAAACAACTACTCATGAATTACAACAAAAAATTGGAGATGATAAAGTTATTTTAGGATTATCAGGAGGTGTAGATTCATCTGTTGCAGCAGTACTTTTAAAGAATGCAATTGGAGCTAATTTAACAGGCATCTTTATTGATAATGGCTTGTTACGCAAAGATGAATTCGAACAAGTGCTGCATGCCTATAAAAACATGGGGTTAAATGTGATAGGAGTTGATGCCAAAGATAGATTCTTGAACGCTCTTCAAGGAGTTAGTGACCCAGAACAAAAAAGAAAAATCATCGGTCGTGTTTTTATTGAAGTTTTTGATGATGAAGCTACAAAACTAACTGGAATCAAATGGTTGGCACAAGGAACAATATATCCTGATGTGATTGAAAGTGTAAGTGTGAAGGGACCTTCTGCTACTATTAAATCTCATCACAATGTGGGAGGTTTACCAGAAAAAATGAATCTTAAAATAGTTGAGCCATTGCGCATGCTATTTAAAGATGAAGTAAGAAATGTAGGGGCAGCTTTAGGAATTGATCCAATTATTTTAGGTAGACATCCTTTTCCTGGACCTGGATTGGCAATTCGAATTTTAGGAGATATAACTCATGATAAAGTAAGGATTCTTCAAGAAGCGGATCATATCTTTATTTCTGAATTGAAATCAAAAGGTCATTACCAAAATGTTTGGCAAGCTGGCACCATTTTCCTACCTGTTCAATCAGTTGGTGTGATGGGAGACGAAAGAACCTACGAACATGTGGTTTGTTTAAGAGCGGTTACATCAGTAGATGGAATGACTGCCGATTTCTGTCACTTACCACACGATTTCCTTGGTCATGTAGCCAATAGAATTATAAATGAAGTAAAAGGAATAAACCGTGTAGTCTATGATATCAGTTCAAAACCACCAGCAACAATTGAATGGGAATAAAATCCTAATTTCTCTCATTGTAACTCTTTATTTACTTCTGCTCGGAGTTTCGGCTTTTGCCTCAGAAAAAAAGCCATATACAACCGATACAATTCAGGTTGCTATAGTTATGCCTTTTTGCAGCAAAGAGTTGTTAAACAATCCTAGTAGCCCCAAAGCCTTGCTTGGTAATGCCTGTAGAGAATATTACCAAGGATTAGAATTGGGATTAGATAGTATTCGCAATCTGGGTATACCTGTGAATGTTAGTGTTTATGATACCAAAAACGACTCAAATACTTTCAAGCAGATTCTTAGAAAAAACCAAGTTCTTAATGCTGATATCATTATTGGGCCTGTAGTTTCTGAGGCTCAAAAAATCATGACTAATTATTCTTCTCAAGCAAAAATTTATCATGTATCACCTCTACTGACCATGACAAAAAGTAAAGTTGAGGACCCTTACTTAATAAGTGTAAATCCAGACTTAGATAACTATGCAGATATATTTCTTGAACAATTAAAAATTAATGGAGAAGAAAAATCCAATATCATTGTTCTTTATGGAAAGGGTAAAAATGAGAAAATCATTCAATCGA
>JBMLPO010000306.1:0-1147 GCA_049242065.1 Bacteroidia bacterium | reverse complement strand
CAACCAAACCAGAAATTGGCCTACTTCTCATGCGCTCATCCCCATCGTGAATTTTGGATGAACCAGGAATAATGGAATAATAAGCAGTTAAAAAACGCATACAAGTGCCTGCATTCTTTAAAAAAATATACTCTTCCCTACTCTGCAATGCAGCTTGCATCAAAACAGTATCGTCTGCATCAGATAAATGATGAAGAACTATTTGTTTTGGTAGCTCATAAATTTCGCAGAGTGATTGTAAAATTAATGCCCTATTGCTGATACTTTTTGATGCAGGTAAATTAATTTCTGCATCAAAAATTCTATCATCAGCAATAATTTCTTTGGCTTTCATTTTTAGGATAAATAAAACCTGATTGCGTCCATAATCATTTCATCAGAGCAGGTTACATCAATTTTCGACTTTCCAATTTTCTTGAGTAAACTGAAATTAATTTGACCGTTTAGATTCTTTTTATCATTACGCATGTATTGCAAAAGTAAATCATAACTAAAATCATGACTGTACTTAGGATAACGGCCCAGAAAATAGGTTTTGATTGTATTGAGTTCTTTTTCAGAAATCCATGATTTTTTCCAACTTAACCAAGCCTCGCAAATCATTCCAATTACAATGGCTTCACCATGTTTCAATGGCCTTTTATCATGTATCAAACTATGTGTTTCAAAAGCGTGACCAATGGTATGCCCAAAATTCAAACATTTTCGAATATCCTTTTCCAATGGGTCTTTTTTTACAATGGCAACTTTAATTTTTATGGATTGAAATATAAATGGGACCAAGTCTTCTATATTTTTCTCATCTATAGTTTGCAATTTTTCCCATAATTTCTTGTCGTCAATCAAGCCATGTTTACACATTTCAGCAAATCCACTTTTTAATTCTATTGGCTCAAGTGTTTTGAGAAATTCAGGATAAACAAAAATTTCTTTAGGATGTTGAAATACCCCAACAGCATTTTTATGTGAGGCCATATCAATACCTTGCTTGCCTCCAACTGCCGCATCAACCATTGATAAAAGCGTAGTTGGAATATTAATAAAATCTATTCCTCTTTTGTAGGTTGCTGCAGCAAAGCCTCCTAAATCCGATAATACACCACCACCTAAATTAATGAGTACAGCTTTTCTATCAGCAAAATTTTCC
>JBMLPO010000305.1:0-10040 GCA_049242065.1 Bacteroidia bacterium | reverse complement strand
AAACATCCGATATGGCATTTGCAGCGGCTATTCTTCCAAATTGAAAAGCATCATCCACAATCGGCATAAAAAAATCGACAGTATTAATCACCGCCATGCCATTACCAATATCCCAAACTGCCGCATCATCATTAGATGAATTTCCAACCAACAACTGCTGAAACTCATTGGCATTTCTATTATTTCCTAAAATCTCATGAAGGGTAGCCGGAGCAATTTTGCAACCACAACCAGCTGCATGGGCGTATTCAGTAAGTAAAAACATGCGGCAAAGATAGGATTTAACTTGTAAGCTAAATTGTCAAATTAGAATTGCCATGAAGTGTTTATTCTCAAGGTATTTTCATTAAAACGACTGTCGGGACGAGCTGAGCCATAAACATAATTATTGTTATTCCATCTTATGCCAAATCCAAAACCAGATTTACTTCTATAATCCAAACCTAAATTCATAATCCATTGTTTATCCGCAGAATTCTTTATGTCGGCGATATTAATTAAACGTCCAATACCTGAAATTAAATTCAAACGTCTTTTAAAAATTCTAGCAGCAAAATTGGCTTGGTAACTTTCATTGTTTAAAGCAGCAAATGCCGATGAAAACTTAAATCTATTGTAGGAAAGTCCATAAGAAAATGCACCAATACTTGGATTTCTGTTCCATGAAATCAGAAAAATCTCACTTTGGTTATTTCCTATAGAACCGGTTAGAATATTCAAATCCTGAAACTCATCTTTATTGGCTGAAAACAAGAAATTGTGAATCCCTTTTTTTCTTTGCCAAGTAAAAAGTGGAGCAATTTGAAAATTTTGAGCAACATTTTCTATTCTAAAACTATCATTTAAAACACCACTTCTTGTTCCAAAATTACCATATCCGCCACTTAAAGAAAACCAATTTGTAAAACGTATATTGATATTCGACTGAACAATTAACTGATTCATAGGAGCTGCTTTTGTTCCGCTTAAATTATTAACTCTTTGTCCGAAAGACCCACTTAAAACCAAATTATTTTTAAAGAGATTTAGTCTAGGATTGATAGTTAATTCCATTCTATCGGCTTGCATAAAAGGATAAGCCAAAGAACGATAACCAGCACCAACATACAATGCTTTTGCTGAAATTCTTGAGGCACCTAATTCTAAACCAATTGAAGTTGAACCAGCAATATCGGCGCGGGTTCCTGTAGTTAACTTAATTTCATTTGGTAATTCAGGTAAACCCAAATCTGCTGCATTAAAAGCTGTGGCATTTTTATCCTCATTAAACAAACTAAAAGCAGCTTCATTCTCCCAATAAAACACCCTGCCCAATTGTATTTTCCATTGTAAAGAAGATGCAATTCCTTGTTGGGCTTTCTGACTAGAATCTGGAATTAAGCCAGACAAAGCAAAATCATTACTACCAGTTACATTAATAGCAAAAAACGAGGCTTCTTGTTTTCCTAATCCAAACCTAAATGAAGCTTGCTCTCTTCTATATGTTCCTGCTATTCCCAATAATGTATCTTTTGATTGTCCAGGCTGACTAATTCCATAACCCAAACTAAAGAACATTCTTTTTCCTGTATAATCTAATCCAGCTCCGAATTGAGAAATATTACCTTGAGTTAATTCAGAGAAATAAGGATTTGAAGTTCCTAGTCTAAACCTAAATTTTCCGAATTGTGGAGAAAACCCAATTCTATTTACAGGATTTGAAACAAACCTTAAAACATCATCAAAAGATTTCCATGAAGAAACTATTGAAAAAGCTTCTTTATAACCATCGGTAGTACTTGAAACGATGCCACTTTGGGTATTAAAACTAATTTCAAATGGCAAAGAAACCTTACCCTTAGAAAACCGAGTATACAACTGAAATCTAGAGAGGTGCTCTGGTCGTCTTGCCCTTATCGACGATAAACCAGAGCTCTCTATAGAGTAATAATCGTGAGCCATTCCTATTGAACCTTCAACTCTAAAAGGATTTTTTGGCTTTTTATCCTCTGCAATTGCAAAATTTGAACTGAACAATAGAATGATACAAACAATAACAAATCTCATAAAATCTTTTTAAAACGTAAGGAAGCTTTGTAATCCTTTACAAGCATCAGCTAATCTGCGTACTCTATCTAAAGCCAAGTTAACTTGTTCTTTTCCTGTTGCTATACCACTGTTTCTCCAAATAAACATTGGGCCTGATTTTGTACCAACCCATTGTGCATTTGAGATGTTATTTTTAAAACTTAAAACAGGACCATCAGCATTTGTTACAGTAATTAAATCACCTAAAGCATTAAAAACAGGCATCGCTTTATCACCATTGACATTTGAAACTAAAGGGACCTGAATTAAACTAATTTCATACCTTGCAGATTGATCACTATTATCAAAAAGATTTTGAACAGCTTCTAAATTATTGCTAGGAAAAATTAGATTTTTAATAACAGTTGAAGCTCCTTTAGTTTTTATCTGCATTTGTATAAATGGTAATTCTGGAATTCTTGTTTGTTGATTTACCATCTTACCTGATTGGCTTGAAGGAATACTAAATATACGCGGTTCTGTTGTGGTTTCTGAAGAACCAACCGACTTATCATCTGAATCTAAAGCGCGTACAATCCATACATAATTCCCTGGCTCACGCGGAACCTCAAAAGGCCAGTTTAATTGTGTAGCAGGTGTTCTGGCTGTCCAGACTGGTTGGTTTGATCTTAATGCTTGAACAGCATCTTGTCCGGGTTGCACTTCATAAACTAATAATTCATAATTTAATATTCCAGGAAAAGCAGGACTTACTGAAGACCAACGAAACATATTTATTCCAGCTTGCTCTAAAATAGCTTTGTTATCTGGATATAAAGCCACTGGCGATTGATAAGTTGTCATTCTATTACCACGACATTGTTCTTGGCTAAGTAAGTTGGTAGGATTATCTGCATCATGTAATGTAAAACACCAGTTTAAATATCCAGCAGGCATATAACCTGAGCGAAGAATATCTATAACAACAGGACTTT
The DNA here is from genome assembly GCA_049242065.1 of Bacteroidia bacterium. Lineage (GTDB taxonomy): Bacteria > Bacteroidota > Bacteroidia > UKL13-3 > UKL13-3 > CAISCU01. The sequence goes on along the minus strand of JBMLPO010000305.1, from coordinate 7,038 downwards.
GATAATCGATACTATTTTGAAAAACTGCTAAATCGTTTAAATTATATGTACGTGTTTGGCCAGGTTCAACAGTTTCAACCGGACTTTGAGATGGTAAAACATTTGCTATTGGCGCATTGTCGATACTTACCTTTCCGCTTACCCTAAATTTTTGAACAGTAGCGCTGGTATTGGTAACCATAATTTGAATTTTATCTGATTGTTCAAAGAGTTCAGAAACACGAGAAGGTAGATTTGGAATAACAACTTGAACAGATAATTGAGCAGATAAATTTGTTTTTAAAAAAAACAAAATAAGTAATGTTATAATATTTTTCATATTCTTATTTTTATGGTTTATAGGTTTGTTTAAATCCATTTAAAATAGATTTCTGTAAAACCATTGAAATTTTGGGTGATAAAAATGAAAGAGCAACTCCAGACTCTGATGAAACCATAAATAGTTGTCCTTCTTCGGTTAGATAAGGCATTACAAGGGAGTATGGTTTTGGGTATTCAGAAACGTATGTTTTTGTTTCAACAGATTTACCCTTTAATTCCTCAGACTGTAAAACCATATTTTTTATCTCAAGCATAGTATTCAATAAATAAGCTGCGCCTTGTGATTTTGAAATTGCATCAATTTGAACAGGAAAGCATATTTCATTTACGGCTTGTTTATTACCTGATAAAAACTGAACATGAAAAAAAAGAACCGATTTTTGAGTTAACACAGAGACCTTATTGTTAGAAGCGATATAAGTTGTATCGGAAGCCAAATACATCTTAGGCCAAAAACTCTCTTTATAAAATCCAGGATCTCCTGCTTTTGGCTGATACAAAGGAATAATTGATGTTTTTCCTGAGCTTGAAATTAAAGCCTTATATGATTCTTCAACATTTACATTTCTTTGAGTAGCCTGAATTGCTAAAAATTCATTAGCATTTCCCGCAACAGTAGTTTTAAGTTCGGCTAATGCAGAAATCTCACCCAAAGTTGTTGTCTCTTGTTTTGGTTTGGGGTTTGAACCATTTTTTGACATAATAGAATTGTAGGTTGTGGTATGTATACCATCTTGCTCCAATCCTATTAATGATGGTTTTCCTTGAGTAATAGAATTACCAGTATCAATACCTTTTCCAGTTTTTACAGAATTTTGTGCATTTGCAAGCGTATTTTCTTTTGCATCAATAATCACTTCATTCTTTTTAGGTTTTCCAAATAATCTTTTATTAATAACAACTCCTTGTACAGAAGGAGGAACCCTAAGTTTTGAAGATGTTAGACTATCTGGAGAATCCTTTTCATTTGTTTGTCTGTATGAAACTAAGTCTCCTAAGGTTTTTACTTCTGCCAATTTTGGGGCACTTTGATTTGTTGTATACACTTCTCCCTCTGTTGTTCCTGTTTTCTTTAATGGTGCTAATGCAGAAATCTCACCCAAAGTAGTTGTCTCTTGTTTCGGTTTTGGGTTTGAACCATTTTTTGACATAATAGAATTGTAGGTTGTTGTATGTATACCTTCTTGCTCCAATCCTATTAATGATGGTTTTCCTTGGGTAATAGAATTACCGGTATCAATACCTTTTCCAGTTGTTGCGGAATTTTGAGAATTAGCAAGCGTATTTTCTTTTGCATCAATAATCACTTCATTCTTTTTAGGTTTTCCATATAATCTTTTATTAATAACAACTCCTTGTACAGAAGGAGGAACCCTAAGTTTTGAAGATGTTAGACTATCTGGAGAATCCTTTTCATTTGTTTGTCTGTATGAAACTAAGTCTCCTAAGGTTTTTACTTCTGCCAATTTTGGGGCACTTTGATTTGTTGTATACACTTCTCCCTCTGTTGTTCCTGTTTTCTTTAATGGTGCTAATGCAGAAATCTCACCCAAAGTAGTTGTCTCTTGTTTCGGTTTTGGGTTTGAACCATTTTTTGACATAATAGAATTGTAGGTTGTTGTATGTATACCTTCTTGCTCCAATCCTATTAATGATGGTTTTCCTTGGGTAATAGAATTACCGGTATCAATACCTTTTCCAGTTGTTGCAGAATTTTGCGAATTAGCAAGCGTATTTTCTTTATCTGGTTTAGGTGCTGTTTCATGTCGCAAACCAGGTCTACCTCTTGCTCTTGGAATTGAATTACGTGTTCCAGCGCCATTGGCTCCTTGATAAACAGTATCAATTGGATATCCAACAGGCTCTTTCCCTCCTATCGCAATTTGACAAGCACTTTCACAATCACCAGCAAAATTTGAATAAATACTTTTTTCTTTACAATTACATTTTACTAGTTTTTCTTTCATAGAGATTGGAATCAAATACATTGATTCTGTAATTTTTGCTCCCTTAGGCAAATCTCCAATTAAAAACTTTTTACCTTGTTGTATTGCATATGCCCTATTTGAACCCATTGCCAATTCTTCACATTCCTTACAATTTGAAACACCCAAACATTGCACAGAACCTATGTTTGGAACTGAACAATTTATTATTCCAGGCTTAGAAATATCAGAAAAAGATAAATAAACAGATTCCCCATTTTGCTTCAATTCAACTAAATTAACCTGTCCCAATAATGGCGATAGAAAACAGCTAAATATTAGCATCCAAAAAAATTTCGACTTCATCATTTTTTAATTTTGATTATGATTCGAAATTGAACTGAATTAAGTTTTCCTTTTCATTGAATTTATTTTAGCCGAAACTTTTTTAACCAAAACATCATCCCAATTAATAAAAGGCCAAATACCTTATTTTATGGCTTGTTTTAGCGTTCCTATAATTAAAACTGCTGTTTGTTAAACAAACAAACACTTTCATTAAACCTATACTTAATATTTTACCCAATCTTATATATTTACAATCTCAACAAAATCATAATGAGTCGTAAGCTTTATTTACCTTTTAACTTTATATTTATTTCAATTGGTAAAGCATTATGCTTCATTATACTTTTTAGTTTCCCAATTAAAATTTTCGCAAACCATACTCCACTTTCAATCAACTATGGCAAAAATAAGGGCTTACCCAACCTTAATATATATGATATTATCATCGACAAAAACGGATTTGTTTGGTTAGCTACTGAATACGGTATTTATAGATTTGATGGTCAAAACTTCAAACCCTATCAATCAAATGAACAAAACTCTTTAGCAGGAAGTAGCTTAAAAGAAGACAAATTTGGCAGAATTTGGTATGAAAATTTTGATGGCTTTCTATTTTATGTTGAAAACGATTCGTTAAAAACACTTCCTAATCAAAACCCTAATGCATTTTACCCCATTGCACTAGATTCGGAGCGCCTTTTTTATCATTATAAAAACAAACTGAAGATTCTTTCTTTAAAAACTCTTCAAGAAATCAAACAATTAAATATCCCAAACGAAAATATTCATGATGTTGATTCTCGTGGAAACAAAATCTTCATGACTGATAAGAATACTATTATCATTATCGATTCCTCTGAAAGAGTTACAAAACTTATTCTAAACACTACACCTAAAGATATAACTGCTAGAATTCATGTGAGCCAAAATCAAATTTTTACATGCTCAAAATTTAATGAGAATTCTACTTTCTATACATTCAAAAATAATATTCAATTCACTCATTCAATTAGTCTAAAAAGCGGACTTATCAATAAATTGTATGTACACAACAATACCTTATATATTTTATCTACAAATGGTATTTATACTTTTATTGAAAATGGCAATAAATGGATCGAAAAAGAACATTGGTTTCCTGAATTAAATATTCTATCAATAGCAATAGATAAATCTGGCTCAATTTGGCTTGGTACCAATGGTTTAGGCTTGTTAAAAATCCCCGATACTCAGAAACACATTATTAACTTTCCAAAAGAAAAATCATTTAAAACTATCAAATCAACTTCCACCGGATTTATAGCTTCAGGCGCAAACGGCGAGGTTTATTACCTAGATTTCAATTTAAATATATTAAAACAAATTTATCAAGACCCCGATTCTATTCCATTTATTTCTTTGGAATACGATGAACCTAATCAACTCCTATTTACCAGCTCAAAATACTCACATGTTATCGATTTAAAAACAGGCAAAACAATCATAAGTAATAATTTTTCCCAAAAAGATTTTACAAAAATCGATCAAAAATATTACCTAATCGGAACAAGTAATAGTTGTCTCTTAATCAAATCTCCAGTTGCAACAAAAGTTAAATCTATTTGGGATGATTTTTTCAATCTAAACAACAAAAACAATTCTGAGTTTATTGATATCCTAAAATATGCAAGAGTCAAATCTGTTCAATCCATAAACAATGGTTCTGTTTTGATGATGGCAACTAATAGAGGATTATTTTTCAAAAGTCTAAAAAATGAAGGTGAAATTTTATTTAAAGAAAAGAAACTTTTCCTACAAAAACTCATTGTAATCAACAATGAAATATGGGGCTTAAGTCAACGTGGAGAACTCTTTCTTATCAAACAAATTCAAAATTCTACTGAATTTGTCATTCAAAAATTAGAAAGAAAAGAAACCATATTTTCAATCAAAGCCTCAAAAAATGGAATAATTTTATTAGAGGAATTTGGCTGCACTATCCTCAACACAACAACATTAAATCCAATAGGAGAAGTAAAACTCAATAGCTTTAATATCCAACTTCTAGATGCAGAATATATTAACAATAACCTATTTCTACTTTCCAATAATGGCTGGTTGAAAAAAAACCTAAATACAAAAGACCCCATACGAAACAGCTGGTTTAATATTTATGCCATCAACAATGGAACTAACTTAATAAAGCAAACAGAACCTTTCCAATTAGACTGGAATAAAAACACTTTAGATATCAAATTTTTATGGTTTCCAGGAACAGGAGATGAGGCAAATTCTATAGAATATAATATAAATAATGGAGCTTGGATTCGACTAGAAAATGAAACCAGAGAATTGCATTTAGAAGCTTTAAATCCTGGAGATTATCAAATTGTTTTTAAAACCGGAAACCATGAATGGCTTGATAAAAAAGTAATTTTCAAAATCAATAAACCCATTTGGTTGCAATATTGGTTCATACTTTTAATTGCCTCTTCTGCTCTGCTATTTATGTATTGGTATTATGCCAATCGATTAAAATCTATGCAAGAAAGAAACCAACTTGTAACGCAAAGATTGACACTTGAAAAAGAATTAAACCATTCAAGATTATCATCCATTAGAGCACAAATGAATCCTCACTTTTTTTACAATGCTCTAAATACAATTCAAGCTTATATTTTTCAAAAAGACCCAGAAAATGCAATCGATTATTTGAATAAATTTGCCCGATTAACACGAATAATCCTCGATGGTTCTGATAAAGAAACGGTAAGTCTTGAAAATGAACTCGAATCGCTTCAAATGTATCTTGAATTAGAAAAAATGAGGTTTTCAGAACAATTCGATTTTAAAATAAAATGTTTAGTTAAAGACCTTGAATTAATTAAAATACCATCTATGATTGTGCAACCTTATGTCGAAAATGCAATCAAACATGGACTGATGCATATTATTCAGAATAGAATGTTAAACATCGAATTCTCCGAACAAAACGAATACCTTCAGGTAATAGTAGATGATAATGGCATTGGACGTAAAAAAGCTGGCGAACTCAATAAAATAAAAGAAAGTAAACACCAAAGCTTTTCAACTTCTGCAACCGAAAAACGACTTAATATCTTAAATAGAGGCCTTATTAAAAAAGTATTAGTTGAGTATGTCGATAAAAAAACTGAAACTGGAATGTCATTAGGAACCCGTGTAATAATTAGAATACCTCTTTTATAAATGAAAACCACAGCAATCATCATCGATGATGAAAATATGGCGCAAAACTTGCTCAAAGGAATGCTAGAGACATATCATCCAGATATACAAATTGCAGCTTTATGCTCAGACCTTCCTTCTGGTGTTCGTGCAATAAAAAAACACCAACCAAATCTTGTTTTTTTAGACATTGAAATGCCTGGTCATAATGGACTAGAACTTGTTGATTTTTTCGATGAAGATGAAGTGAATTTTCGCATAATTTTCACTACTGCTTATAACCAATATGCTTTGCAAGCCTTCCGACTTTCTGCAATTGATTATCTTCTAAAACCTATCGACAGAAAAGAACTTGCTAGAGCTGTCGAAAAATATTTCGCAAGTAGCGATGAAAAACAGCAATTAAATGTACTTAAAAACAATCTTCAGGTAGAAAAACCCAAAGTTCTTGCGGTATCAACTGCTACTAGTATTCATTATATTCCGGTTGACGAAGTAGTTTATTTAAAAGCAGAAGGAGCATATTCAAGAATATTTCACTATACACATGGCGAATTACTTTCAAGTAAAAATCTTGGCTTTTATGAAGAAAACCTCTTTAATATTAACAGCTTTTTCAGGTGCCACAAATCTTACTTAATCAACATAAAAAAAGTAACCGATTTCATTAAAACAGACGGCGGAACTATCGTATTAGACAAAACAATTCAGGTTCCAATTTCACATGATAAAAAAGAAGAATTCTTGAAACTCATGCAATTGTTTTCAATCTAAAATCCAAAAAAAATAGACCAATAAAATTTCAAATTATAAGAAAGTTTTCTTTTTTTGGGCGTGTCTGTTTGCTACAAATTACCGGTTTATCAATAAAAATTTCATCAGGCAAACAGAGCAGGCAATCCGCTCCTACCATTCATTTAGAGTTTGCATGGCTGTAGCGCACAAGAGAGCTTCCTGCCGGTCGCTTCTTGTTTCGCACATCCATTGCAACTCTCAACTCAGGGGTATCCACTACTATCCCTCACGCTAAGAAACATGGGTTGTTAGATGTAACATGGGTTGCTTAGGAAACTCTTCAAACCAAAATTCTACAAATTGATGGATGATTACATAATGAATGAATTTCGCCCCTTCAGGGCTTGGGATTGGTCGTTGAATCATTTTCTAACGTATTGCGCCCCTTCAGGGCTGGGGTTTGGTTGAGATAGACGATTTTCAAACGTATTTCGCACTTTCAGGGCTGGGGTTGGTCGTGGAG
>JBMLPO010000304.1:0-7503 GCA_049242065.1 Bacteroidia bacterium | reverse complement strand
GCTACAACGGCTCTAATGAAGTATTCTCCATGTCCGGTGCAACTTACCGCACAAGTTTTGTTATTGGCATAAGTTCCTGCTCCAATCATCGGTGTATCGCCTACACGACCATATTTTTTGTTGGTCATTCCACCAGTTGATGTTGCTGCTGAAATATTTCCATTGATGTCCAATGCTACTGCACCTACTGTTCCAAATTTCTTTTCTCCTGTTTCTTGTTTGTCTGAATGGTCTAGTTGGTAAGAATCACTGTCTTTTACATCTTGCCATTGCTTGTATCTACCTTCCTCATAAAAATAGCTATCGTCTTCTAGTTTTAATCCCATGCTTTGGGCATAGTTTTCAGCATCTTGTCCGCTCAAAAATACGTGGCCCGATTTCTCTTTGATAATTCTGGCAAATTGAACTGGGTTTTTTACGTGACTAACTCCTGAAACTGCTCCAGCTTCTAATGTTGAGCCGTCCATAATGCTGGCATCCATTTCGTGGGTTCCTTTATGGGTGAATACTGCCCCTTTTCCCGCGTTGAATAATGGAAAATCTTCTAAAGCACTTACTGCTGCTTCAACCGCATCTAAACTGCTGCCGCCTTTCTCAAGTATCTGATAGCCTGCATCTAGTGCAGTTTGTAAACCAAGTTTATACTCCTTTTCTTTTTGTTCTGTCATGAGTGATTTGAGGATAGTTCCCGCGCCACCATGAATTACGATACAAAAGGGCTTTTTCAATTTTTCCATTTGGCAAAATTCTTCAATTAATGGGAATTGCCAAATTTTCAATGGCTTTCTTCATTTAGTGTTCATTAAACTTAGTGAAATTCGAAGTGCGACATTTTGCTCAAGTCTCCAGAAATCTGTCTCAAAACGGGAAATTGTTTCCTGTTCATCACCCCCAATTTAAATCCTATTTTGAGGATTTAGGGATGAATTTTAGTTTGTTTTTGCTCTGCTATTGAATTTGGGGTTTAAAATCGCGCTGAAATCAATCATAAATGAATAAACCTGGAATGCGACATTTTATAAAACCCTCCTAAAAATGAGGTTTTTGTATGAGGTAGAGAAATGAATATTTTCTTGTTTTTTGATTGAAGTGTTCGGTAAGAAGTGTGAACTGAATTTGTGCAGAATTCGCTTTCAAACAATAAAGGAATTGGGATGGAATTTTTTATTTTATCTCGGAAATCCGTTTTCGCTATTCCTTAAAAAGCTTTCATCGCTTAAGGTTTTTAGAAAGGATATAAGATTGGATTTGTCTTCTGAACTCAAATGAATTTTCTTTTTTAAATGCTTTGATAAGGTTTTACTCTCATAAATATTGGCAGTATAATGAAACATCACCATTTCTAAATTGGGGTACCTGCCATCGTGCATATAGGGATAAGAAAACTCAATGTTTCTTAAACTAGGTACTTTGAATAGGTACAAATCGCTTTCTTTTTGACTAATTTTTATTCTGCCCACATCATTCAAATTTGTATCTGGTACTAAACCATTGTTTTCAAAACCATTGTTCGTAAACAATGGCTCGGTATGACAAACTGCGCAATTTGATTTGAATAATTCATACCCATTTGCCTCTGCTTGAGTAAAGCTAAATCCAGCTTCTTTTCTTTGTACCTTATCGTATTTAGAATTGGAACTTACCAAAGTGAGCATAAACTGTGATAGCGCTTTTAAGGTTCTTTCACCGCTCACTAAACTATCGCCATAAGCCTTTGCAAATAACTTTTTGTATCGGTTTTTCTTTTGTAAACGATTCACAACATCTGCAATATTACTTCCCATTTCATCTGGGTGAGAAATGGGGGCCAAGGCTTGTGCGTCTAGATGGTGAATGGCTCCATCCCACATAAAATTCTTTTGCCAAGCCAAGTTCATTAAGGCTGGTGAATTTCTGCTCCCAATTCTATCTTCAATTCCATGACTCAAAGCATGGTCAATATGCGTAAAGGCGGTAAATGGTGAATGGCAAGATGAGCAAGAAATGGTATTATTTGCCGATAAAATCGGGTCGTAAAAAAGAGTTCTTCCTAAGAATATTTTCTCTTTTGTTAAAGGGTTTTTGCTGAAATCATAATGAGGTTTAGGCCAATTTTTTGGAATTGGAAATAGACTTTCGTCGGGCAGTTTAAATGCCAGCAATCCAATCAACATCAAACAAAAAAATAAAGACGATTTTTTCATTTGAAACAAGTTGCTAATTGTTTGGAAAGTTCCACCGCCATCTCGCTCGGACTCATGATTTCCGACTTGGTTTGAATGGGTAGCATTGAAACGAATTTTGCTACATCAAAATTGATATTTATATCAGCAATTGAATTAGTTTTTAGGCTGATTTTCTGCATACACAAATGGGGTTCAGCATATCCTCCTAAATGATAAGAAAAACTTCCTGTTTTATTTTTCGAATGGGATGATTTCCCTTCAATTTTAAAATTAATATAACCACTTTGCCAGGTCCAATACATGCCATTTACTGGGTCTAAATCGCCTCCCATAATGCCAGAAACATTGGTGCTGCTGTCAATTCCAATATTCATCCTGATTTCATCAAACTGAATATCTTTTCCCTTTATAACAAATGAACAACTCAAACTGTCATTTAAATTGAGGAGGTGAAAACTCTTTTCTTCTTTATAAACCAAATTTCCTTTTTGATACAATTCAATTTCAGACAAATAAAATTTGCAAAGGCTAATTTGTATGGAATCGTTTTGAGTAGGTAAGTAGTATTTCTTTTCAATTTGAAATTTATCATTTCCCCAAACTGGCTTTAGGCTTAGCTTTTGCGCAGTTCCGTTTTTGGGAAGTAAAATATAAATCAACCCGAAAAAAGGAAAAATGAATTTAATTTTCATGTACGGATAAGGTAGACAAAAGAAAGTAATTTCCTACTTCATGAAATGTATTGTTTTTGAATGGTTAAAATTGAATGGCAACTTATCCTTTATGCAAAAAAAATGGCTACTCAATGAATAGCCATTTTTTAAATTTCGAGCTTGTCTTTTTTAATGTAATATGCTTTAAAATAATCGCCGCTTCCTATACTTTGCTCAAGCTAAATATCAGCTAAGAATATCTAAACATAAGGCTGTTGTAAATTTAAAAAGCAGAAAAACGATAGTTTACGCCAAGGTTTAACATACTAATCCAATTGGTTCCTGCTTCTGCTGTAATACCAATGTTTTTATGGACATAATATTTTAAGCCTAAAGTAATTGGAAACATAAAATTTGCTTTTGAAGCCAATGCATTATAGGTTGTATTTTTAGAAATGTCAGGACTATATTCATATTTCCATACCAAGAGATGCAGGCCCATACCTCCATAGAAATCAACTCTTTTTGAGTTTTTAATAAAATGGAAAAGCGGCCTTGCTCCAACTCCATAAGCAGTTCCTTTCCAAATAGCTGGAGTAATTCCACTTATTAAACTGTTTTCAACTTCAAGCTCAGACTTATTAAAGGAAAAGGTACCACCTATGCTTATTCTATCTCCTAATGCATAATCCCAACTCATTAAAATACTAGGTGGATTGTTAGTTGAATAGGGATTATGAATAAGGTAGTCGTAAATATTGCCTACCATCAATTCTCCTCCACGTGATACACCCAATTGTAAACTTATCACATTGTTTTTATCTAAGTTCTGAGATTTTAATTCACCCCATACAAAGATCATTAAACACATACTAACCAATAGTTTTTTCATATTTGAATTAGACTTAGTTTTTGATGAATTTTTGAGTAATCAATCCTTCTTGTGTATAGCAGTTTAGGAAGTAAATTCCAGCACTTAAATCACTGATATCAATAGATTCGTTTAATAAAGTGGTGGTTTGAACTAAGGCTCCATTATGACTATAAATAGCAAAACTCAAAGGGTTGTAGCCTGATGGAATTTCTATTTTTATCTGATTTTTTGCTGGATTGGGATATAAGTTGATGGCTCCTTTTGAAGCTACTTCCAAAAGGGAGTTTGGTGCATTGTTGTTGTAAAGAACAGTGCCGGTTTGCTGAAGTGGCATTCCTGATCCATTTCGTGCATAAACCGCAAAGGCCTTGGTTTTTCCTGATGCCTTTTGGGTAACAATAACCTTATTAGCCAATTCAAATTCATTGTTGCTTGTTTGTAGCACATTCTGTAAGGAAGAATCTAGTCCATTAGAATAGTAATAAACTGTGTATGAATTTCTAGTGAAGTTTGAGCCAGCTACTTTAAATCCAACTAGAGAGTCGATTCTGTTATTGCTTAGGTAATAAATTGATTTTCCATTTAGTTCCCAGGCATCATTCATCCAACGATAAGAATAATGTACAAATTGGTTTGGGTCGGAACCACGCTCAATTGTTATTTTTGCACTATTGGTAAATGGGCTACCATTATTACTTCGTTCAATAACAATACTAGTATCTCCTGTTGCATCAGATGTAAATGTGGCTCGTTCAGTATCTTCCCAAGGGTCGTTGTCTTCTTTAGATCCAGAAATGCAAATTGTAGTATTTTGGTTTACAGTACTAGTAATTCTAAATATTGGAATTCCTGGCATGGTTGAATTTGATAATCCAGTTAATGGAACACCTTTACTATCATAGGTTATATTACCCATTTGGATGCCAGCAACAGTAATAGAATTGTGTAAAATTGGTTCAACCCTCAAATTGAGACTCCAAATTTCTCCTGCGCTAAATTGTGCTTTTGCTCCAAAAGAAATAAGGATTAATAATACTAGTAGATTTTTTTTCATAAGATTGCTTTTAAATGTTAAAGCAAAAGTTTCAAATATTTAATCAACCTGAAATACAGCAAATGCAGTATATTCATATTCACTTATGAAATTAAAGCCCCTTAAGAAATGTATTGCAGTATTGGTATTCCTTTTGCCAATTCTACTACAAGCACAATTGCAGCGGAACTATACTTCTTATACTGTCGACAATGGATTGGCTCAAAATACTGTTTGGGATGCCTTTCAAGACCACAGAGGCTATATGTGGTTTGGCACAGCTGATGGTATTAATAGGTTTGATGGTTACAAAATGCACCATTATGGAAAGATAGATGGTGATTCAACTTCACTTGCTGGTACAACAGGCTTTAACTTTTTTGAAGACAATAAAAATCAAATTTGGATTGGGCACGATGCGGGTTTAGATTTTTATAATAGGGTAAAGAATAAGTTTATTAGGATACACAAATCTACTTTCGGAGAGAGCATCATTGGTCAATCAGATGATGGTGTCATTTGGACAATTGTTGCGGGGAAAACCATAAATGGATTCAGTGCAAACACGTTAAAACTATTGTATACAATACCAGTCAATTGTGATTGGCATAATTCCCATGGTTCTTCTATGTCGAGTGTAAAAATTAATAATACTTTTTTTATAGGAACCTCAAACAATATTATAGCTCAATTCTTTCCCCAAAGTAGGACAATTAAATACCATTTTACCCAGCTCAAGATTACCAATTATCTGCAAAAAATAAACGATACAAGCTTTTGTGTTTTTTACTATGATGAGTCCTTGTTAGTGAGTGTAGATCATCATAACCTACCTAAGATAAATTTTATTAAACAAAATCATCCCAACAATAATAAGTTCTATTTTTCTTGTGGTTTGACTGATAACAATAAGCTGTATATGGGTGGTGGATATGGCCTTTTTGTTTTTGATGTAGCTAATTTAAAGTATGTTAAACAAGAAATCCTTGAGGTTAGAAAAGATGAAAAGATTCAATTTGTTCAAAATATTGTAAAGGATAGGAGTAACAACTTATATATATGTTCAAATGGTTGGGGTTTGTTTGTATTTTCACCTTATGCAAATAAATTTAAACATTATACCAATCTTAATCCTCAAAGAAGTCTTTTTAAAGCGATTATAAAATTAAAGAACAATAAAGTTTTAGGTGGAGTTTATGGCGAGGGTTTTACTGAGTTTAATACAGATGGATCTTTTAAGTCATTTAAACCAAATAAAACTAAACAACGCGAAACAGTCAATGCGTTTTATCCTAAGAATAGTAATGAGTTGTGGCTTATTTATGGAAATCGAATTGCTACTTTAGACTTATTAAACTATAAGGTGCATTTAAAGCCAAACATAGATACATTGTTTGTCTTTCCATTTCCTTTTTTCGATACCATAAATGGAAACTTATTCGTAAACGCATCCACCGCTAATTATTCCATTTTAATTGATGTGAAAACGAGTAGAACTGTATACAAATTCAATATCAATAATTTGAGTTGTTATAAACAGTTATCCGATTCCCTTCTTATTTTAGGTGCTTCTAGTGGTTTGTATTTTTATAATTTGAATACAAAGAAAATGAGCAGTACAGCCATTAAGAGTTTTGTTAAGCAAATACTTTTTTATGAGGAAAATGAAATTTATTTGGCTACTATCAACGGATTATTTCTTATAGATACTAAAGGAAACATTGTTAAGCATTATACAAGTAAAAATGGCTTAGTAAACGACTTTATCTATGCATTGCTTGCTGACCGTCAAGGAAATATTTGGTTCAGTCATAATAAAGGTATAAGTGTTTTTAATCCAAAGCAATCAAACTTTAAACATTATGGTATAAAAGACGGTTTGCAAAGCAATGAATTTAATACAGGTGCTTTTTATAAAGATGAAAACGGACTTCTTTATTTTGGTGGGGTTAATGGTATTAATGAAATTAATCCTGATAAGATTATTGAAAACAGGCATCCTCCACAGATTGGTATTAATGAAATACTTTTAGGTGATATACCCTATCAAACAGATACTGCTTATAATGAAATACAATCACTTAATTTAACCTATTTAGACAACACCTTATCCTTCGATTTTTCTGCTTTAGAGTTCAGTCAACCTGAACAAAATACTTATCAATATTTCTTAGAAGGTTACGATAAAAATTGGATTCAAAGTGGAACCAAACATTTTGCCCGGTATGCCAATCTACCTCCAGGAGAGTACGTTTTTAAAATAAAAGCAGCCAATGGAGATGGATATTGGAATGAATCTCCAAGAGAACTTTTCATTAGTATTAAACCACCCTTTTGGAAAACTACTTGGTTTTATTTTTTAATGTTCCTTTTGGGAATTTCTGTTCTTTCACTAAGTGCATGGCTATTTGTAAAAAGACAAAAGCGCAATTTAAAGCGAGCATTCGAAGTTCAAAGAAAATTAGAAGAGGAAAGATTACGCATTTCTAGAGATTTACATGACAATGTGGGTGCGCAATTAAGTTACCTCATTACCAATATTGAGTGGATGTTGCAGCATCCTGAACAGATGAGTGATGCTGAAGAAAAACAGAGATTAAATGCTTTAAGTGATGCTGGTAAAAATGCAATTCTTACACTTCGACAAACTATTTGGGCAATTAGCCATACTAGTTTAATGGTTGATGATTTCGCCGATAGATTCAAACAGTTTGTTTTAAAGATGATTGAATTTAACAAAACAATTCAAGTGCAATTCGCGGAAGATTTGCTTAGTCC
>JBMLPO010000303.1:0-11904 GCA_049242065.1 Bacteroidia bacterium | reverse complement strand
CTTTCAGATTATAACAGAAGCGTTACAATTCTTACCAGCAGCAACCCGAAAAGATGAAATTAAAAAAGCTTGTCAGCGTTGTTTTCAAGCACTCAGAATTGCTGTAAATGATGAGTTTGGGGTATTGGATAGTTTTTTAGAAAAACTACCTTATATCATGAATGAAGGGGGAAGAGTAGCCATTCTTACTTTTCATTCGGGAGAAGACAGAAGAGTTAAGAAAACATTCCAAGCACTTTATCGTGCAGGAGTGTTTATTGAAATATCTCAAGAACCCATCAGACCTAGTGCCGAAGAAGTGTTTCATAATCCAAGAGCAAAATCTGCCAAATTGAGGTGGGCCATTAAAGCATCATAAATGATTTTAGAAGAAAACGATTACTTACAACATCAGTTGTTTTTAGCATCTGTATCCCCATTAAAAATTAGGAACAGAAAAAGGTCAAGGTATATCAATAGCGGCCTTATTTTTATCTGGTCTATTATTGCTTACATCAACGACAATATAGGATTAGCCATATATTTTGGCATTGCCGCTTTGCTCTTTTTTATCGCCTTCCCCTACTATTCTAGGTGGTTTCACAAACGACATTATACTAAATACATCCAAGAACATTTCAGAAATCGATTTGGCAAAAACATCACATTCGAATTCAGAGAAGAGCAGCTCTATTCAAGTAACGATAGTGGTGAGGGTAGTATCAAGTATAGTGAAATAGAAATGATGTATGAAACTGCTGCGTATTATATTATCAATTTCAATGATGGAAACTCCTTCCTCATCGCAAAAAATAAAATCAATAACCTCAAAGAAGTTCAATCGAAAATTCAAGAACTTCACGAAAATTTAGGTTTACCCTTGGTGCAACAATTGGATTGGGTTTGGAAGTAAAATGAATCTCGGTTGTTAAAGCACGAATGAGGTTTATTCCCTAATATAATCTAAGCTCCAGCTGATTTAGGCCTAATGAATTAGACAGAAAATAGTTTACTAAACTTTAAAATCGAAATGCTACAAAAAAAAATTCCTACCTAGTAAATAGATAGGAATTTCTTGTTGGTTCCATTATTATAAGCGGAAGTATTAGATACAACCGCAGTTGAATTTCAGACTTATTCTTTGATCAGTTTGAAACTCTCTTCATTGATTTTTAAAATGAATATACCTTTTTCTTGTGAAGAAATTTTCAATACATAGGTACCATCTAAAGAACCACTCAGTACCTTGTTTAAGATTTCTTTTCCTGAAGGCTCATACAATTTCAAACTGCTTAGTTCTCTTACTCCACTTAGTTTGATTTCATCTTTAAACGGATTGGGATTTACCTTTACTGATTGTTCTTGTTGTGCATTTAAATCTAAACTCACTATTGGAGAATAAGCGAATTTGCCATCGTAATCAACTTGTTTTAAACGATAATAAATTCTACTAGCAGAGATGTCCATCTGATTCAACGCATCAACAAAAAGATAGGATTTTAATAAATTACTATTCCCTTGTCCTTTAACTTCAGCTATTGGGTTGAATGAAGATTCCGAATCAAAACTTCTTTCAATTTCAAAATGACTATTATTGATTTCTGTAGCAGTTGTCCATTTCAATTCGGCCTCCCCTTTTTCATTCAAGAACACTTCAATTTCTTTTAATTCTACAGGTAGGGTTTGTGTTGAAGTAGCCGTATAAAAGCCTCTATTATAATTGGTAGATGAACCTGTTCCATTGAAGGTATAAACCCTAAAGAAATACGTTGTGCCAGGTGTTAATCCAGTTACATTAACTGAGTTTCCACTACCATTGTAAACCACATAGGAACCAGCGGTTTTCATCAATTGAGTTCCCATACCAAATACTGAATTGGCCGCATAGAAAACGCCATTACTTGGAGGTGTAAAATTGGCATTGTTAGCACGTGCAATCACCAATGAATTGGTACCACTGCCAGCTGTCCAATTGAGCGTTATACTATTCCCTGTATTATTAGAAACAGACATTTGAGCTGGCGGTATCAAAGGCGTAAATATCCCATTGGAACTATCTACTTTGATACGAATCGCTTTGGTAAAATTTGCTGGTAATGGACAAAATCTATCTCTTGCTGTTAATACAAAATAATAAGGCTGCACTCTTGCTGCATTCACAGGAGGTATCCAACAAAACATCATGGAATCTTTTCTAGGTCCATTTAATGCGCGGGTACTTGGATTATACATAGGTATGAGGCTTGCTCCTAAATTGATTAAATCAGCAGGAGAATTCCAAGATAAGTTAGTAGTATCAGTTGAATCGCTTGCCACTGCCACAAAACATAATTGTTGTCCGGCAGTAATGGTATAATTTAATGTAGGTTGAGTGGCAGTTGGTAATGTGTTTAAATCAAAGGTTCTAATAGAGGGTAAGAAATTAGATGAAGGAGAATTGAGTGTATTAATTAACATTTCTCTTCTCGTGTTAGAAATGTTTGTCCAAATATTAACCGAATCTTTTCTCCATTCCCTCACTAAAATAGGAAGAGGAGCAGTTGTGATTCCCATAGGCATAAATCTTAAATCACCATTAGCCGGGTTAATTGAAATTCCCATTGGTGCTGTAGCATTGGGATTAGGAAAACCAAAGAAAGGCAATGGAGCTGCAGCAGTATAAGGACTTAAATAAGTAGCATTGGTATTGGCACCTCTCAGCGCAGTAACGATTGAATAAGATAAAGAATCGCCATCAGCATCGTAACCTCCAATATTGTAATTGATCTCTTGGCCATTATAAATAACACTCAAAGGTCTGTTGGTAAAAACTGGACTTGAATTATCAAATCTTTTATCAAAAACCAATTCCGTATAAAAATTCTGCGAGCTAGGAGATGATAAAGTTGTAATAGAAACTGACCTGCAACACTCCGTATAAGCAAGGGCTAATGAATTACAATTTGCAGGAACAGAAGCCAAACTTACTATTCCCTCGAAGGTATATATTTCAAATGCAGGCATAAACGAGCCAGGAGTTTTAGTTCCACAATTACTGCACAATGTATTACCGGCTAAATTGCACAATTGTATAACATCTGTTACACCTGAATTAGCTAATACATTTAAATTAAAAGTTCCAAAACTAGTATTGTTACAAGTACCAGATCTACCTGATAAACTGACTGAAATCGTGCATCCTGTATTGAGAGGACCAGGAGGGCATCCACATAATCCAATGCCTCCACAGTCGCGGTATAATTTTAATTGAACACGAATAGAAGTAGAATTGATTCTTGTATACGAAAGTTCGCCTCCACTGATATGAGATGCAATAGCTGTAGTACAAAAGATTACAGCTAGAAAAAGAGTAGATATAAATTGTTTCATGTGTGCTCAAACATAGGTTTATTCAAACAAATAAAAACTTAAAATTAGATGAAGTTTGATTTTTGACACATGAACTTGAATTGCTCCACGCAAGAAGATTCCTAGATCGCTTTAAACATAAGAAACATTAACTCTCATTAGGATTGAATGCAGAATAGATAGCCAAATCATGAAAAGAATTTTGGTGGTAAAATCGGTCTTTTAAATAAGCCTCCTGAACAAACCGTAAATGAGATAATATAGCAATAGCACCTCTATTTTGGGGTGATACTTTAGCCTCTATACTGTGTAAGTTTAATTCTTTAAATCCAAATGCGACAATGGCCGTTACCGCTTCAATTGCTAGATTTTTACCCCAATAATCAACCCACATCTCCCCTCCAATTTCCGCTCTTCTGTTTACCTTTTCAATTTGCATCAAGCCACATGTTCCTATGATCTTGTTGAATTCAGGATGATATGCTGCCCATGCAATAGCTTGTTGATTTTGATATGCTTGTAAAGTTCTTTCTATGATTTCCTCAGCAGATTTTTCTGATACCATATTTTCTCGTCCAATAAATTGATTGACCCTTGCATTGGAACGCATTCGAAATACATCCTTTGCATCTTCTGGTAATAAACTTCGAAGATATAATCGCTTTGTTTTTAACTCAGGAAAATTTTCAAAAAAATATTGATTGATATTTTTCATGGCTGTGTTGGTTGATGATCGGAGAAATTGTTAATCTTAGATTTCACTTTAAAGTATTTAGGTATATTTTTTTATCTAATCTAAATTTTAAATTTTTCAGAAATTAAACCTGAATAAGATAGAATGTAATGATTCATTACAATATAGCGATCTTATTCATTCAATTCCTATTTTTAATTAGCAAATTTTCAACTTAGGTTCAAAAGTGATAAAATAGAATTGATTGATAAAACTTGCTATTCATTAAGAAAGCCTTTAAATTGTTTGATTATTGATTTTAAGCAGATAAGAACTTAATACTATAACTATGAAACTTAAAATTCTGGTCTTGTTCAATTTTCTCTGTATGCTTGCTCTTGCTCAAGAAAAAACTGAGCCAAACTTGAGTGGAGAAATACAAAAACTCAGGAAAATGATACTCAACCAAAGAGAAGAGATCAGATTACTTGAAGAAAAAAATACAGAGTTAAGTAATAAGCTAAATGAGATATCTGTAAATCTAGACCAAAAACTGATTAGGAATCTCGAATTACAAGCGCAAAACGAAAGAGCCATCAATATTACACTAGATGAATTTTCTCAAAAATTCAAAGTGCAAAACCAAACGGTTGAAGGTGTAAAATCTGCCTTAGATAAGCAATTGTTTTACCAGATTATTTTTTATGCAATTGGATTAATTGTATTTATCATCATTTTATTACTGAGTATAAAAATCAGTACCAAAAAAGCTTTGGCTAAACAAGAACAAAATTGGAATCAATTTAACGAACATATTTTCAGACAATAAATATTATGGCAAATAATAAAAAAGGGAGAATAGACCCGATTACATTTATTTATGGATTTGGAGCAGCAGTCATCCTCATTGGATCTATGTTTAAATTCATAGGCTGGGATTATGCGAATGAACTCTTCATTGCTGGCTTGTCGATAGAAGCTGTGGTGTTTCTCATCTCAGCTTTTGAGAAGACTGAAGATGAAAAAGAATACAATTGGGAAAAGGTATTTCCTCAATTGACTTCAGACGCGGAATCAGAAAGTAACAATGGTCAGGATACCGATTCGTACCAAGCAGCCATGAAACAATTCAGTGGAAGCATTCGTTCGCTATCAGACCAGATCACCTTATTGAACGGCTCATTAGAAAGCATCAGAAAAGAAATGGCAGCAAGTGCCAATAAAGGAAAACAAATGCATGAGAGAATGGAGGAACTGAATAACCAGTTTGATGAATACAATGCGCATATGCAAAAAATGAATGCCAAATACAGAGAGTTTTTGTCGAAAGGAAAATAAAACAAAATGGCCTCAACCGTTAGAATTCCAAAATACAAAGCAATCAATTTCAAGAAGCTTTCTTTCTTGTACTTGATTTTTATTGTATTTTATTTCAGTTCTACTTCGGGTGATTTTGTGCGTCAATATATCAATTTAGAACAAACACAAAAAAGATTAAATGATCATTTAGAAAGTCAGCTATTCGTTGTTGATTCAAGCGACTACAAAAGTAGGAACATTAAAAATGAAGCATTTATAGCCATTGCACAATTAAACAAATTAGCTACCACTCATGATTTGTATTTAAAAAACATGGTACAATCTGAGGAGGCATTAAAGGAAAGTAAGTTTGTAAGTGGTTTAGAAGAAATGGGTATTCATATAGATTCAATTAATTGGGTTTTACAAAATTATGTGAATACACTTCCTCCAGAAGAAAGAGCGACTGCAGAAAAGGATTTAGGTTTAATTGGAGAAAAAGGAGTGGGATTGTATGCTAAACAAAATACTTTTATTAAAGGGGTTCCTACAGGCGTATTTGGATCAATCATTCAGCACTACAAAACAGTTGTTTTAAGTTCTGCATTGGATGGTATTCAAAAATCAAAAAACAGAAAAATTCAAATTAGCACGATCAATAAAAAAGATTCTAGTTTCCTTGTTGGTTTTAATCATACTTATGAATTTGGAGAACAGGTAAAATTCAATTTCCTATCTGAACAAAACTTAAAACCAGAAGTAATTATTGATGATGTCAACATGGAAGTAATTCAAGAAAAAGAAAAGGAATTTTATGTGAATTGGATTGCAAATAAAGTTGGTGATATCATTATTCTAGCTAGGTTAAAAGACCAAGTAATCAAAAAAACAATTAAGGTATTGGCTGCCAAACCAAGCTTCTTAGAAAACAAACAAGAAATTGCTTGTTTTATTAATGAACCAATAAGTTTAAAATTAGAAAAGAATAGCATCAGGAATCAACAAATTACTTTTAGTTCCAATGCAGCTAGCATTCAAAGAAAAGCTGATGAAATTATCATTACTCCCTTAGTGGAAGGAAGGTTTGTTGTAGAAATGAAATTGGGTGATAAAGTAATTGACCAACGCGTATTATTTGCAGGGAAAGGTGAAGCTCCAAGAGTTGTTTTAAAAGATATTATTGGCAACCAAACTCAATTAAAATCTGCCCATTGTTTGGAGTCGGAAAGCAGTGAATGGCAAGTGGTAAACTTCAATTTTATTTGTATTGACCCCAATGGTATAACTAAGAAATTAAAGAGCAATACCCGTTTTTTAAGAAACGAGTTGAGAACACTAACCAATAATCTTCCTGCTGGCAGTACCATTATATTCGATCAAATCAAACTATTGAATAAGGATGGAAATAAAACAAGTATAGGTTCACCCATTTTTATTGAAAAATAATGGCCAGATATGTTAGAATAAAACGAAGCAAAAATCTCAGGTTCAAACTGATTAGTTTGATGTACCTGATTTTTTTAGTTTTGTCGATTGTTCAAATTCCATCTGACTGGTTAAAAGTGAACCAACATATGAGGGCTTATATCAATCGTCCGGAAGGAAATTTTGAAGATGCTGGATTAGATGAACTTTCCAATAGATTTTCTCTTATCTACAATGAATTCATTAAAAAAATTGAGTTAGATCCAACAACAGGCAAATTAAAAGAATCGAATTCATTCAATAAAAACGATGAATTTTTTATTGGCAGTGAGTATGGGAAGGAGTTATTTCAAGTTTTTGTAGATTTAAAAAAA
Source organism: Bacteroidia bacterium (assembly GCA_049242065.1). Lineage (GTDB taxonomy): Bacteria > Bacteroidota > Bacteroidia > UKL13-3 > UKL13-3 > CAISCU01. The sequence continues at coordinate 4,806 of JBMLPO010000303.1, read as the reverse complement.
TGGGCACAATTACTTCCTGAAAATGATGAATCAAAGCAATTGTTCTATGATTTATTCAAGGAAGATTTAGCCAATGGAATTGAGAAAGAAGAAAGTAATCAATGGATTAATTGGAGATGGAAACATATTCCCGTGAGTTTATCATTGAACCTCATGGAAGAAATCAAACTAAGACTAAAACTCTTGTCACAGTTTGAAAAGAAACTCGATAACAATAGAAATAGAAGTGCCTTTAGAATTAGAACCAATCAATCTAAAATGAAGGTGGGTGACCAAGCGGAACTTTTATTGCATGGTGACAGCATTCAGCAAGTTAGAATTACCCGAAATAATAATTTAGTGAATGAATATGAAATGCATGGGGATACACTGCTATTTAGTCCGGCTTATGCAGGTTTATACCAAATTAATATTGTAGGAAATAATGCCATCGAGAATTTAGAAGTAGATGTAAAACCGAGACCCTTTGGGAAAAATAACCAAAAGGTTTTGAAAGTAGTTTATCAAGGTGTCAAGTACACGGATATAGTTGCTGGCCTCAAGAGCAACATGAAACTAGAGCATGATCAAACTTGTAGGGCCAACTTGAATTATGAAGCAGGATTAATTTCATTTGTTCCAGAAAAAGAAGGTTGGATTCGATTTAAAATAGGTGATATAAATGGATTGTATTGCTTTGATTCTGTTTTTGTAAAAGCATTACCAAAACCCATCTTATATGTAAAAGATATCTCAGGAAATACATTAAGTAAAAGAAGATTTAATAAAACAGGTGAATTGGAATTAGAAGCTTTTCATCCTTCATTTGGCAATGGTGTATTTGAAATAAAATCGTTTAAAGTAAAATGGGTTGGCATTGGTAGCCGTGTTGAATCCGTATCGGGCTCTAAACTAAAAGTGAGTCCAGAAGAAATTCAAAAAATGCAGTATTTAATTCTTCATCAAATTGAATACAAGGCAGGAAATGAAATCTTCAAAAAAGATCAACCAATCATTATACAAATTATCTAAAAATGAAACCACTTTTATTCTACATAGTCATATTGAATTTGTTGCTTTCGAATTGGGTTAAAGCACAAGATACCATTTGGGTAAAAGAAAACATTAGCATCAAGAAGTCGCAGGTATATACCATTCAGGCGGGAACAGTTCTTGTATTTGCGCCAGAAAGCCGAATTTGGATTGATGGAGGATTGAGAATATTGGGAACGAAAGAAAAACCTGTATCAATGATTTCTTTAGATAAAAAGAATCCAGGTATAGGAATTTGTATCAATGGAAATGCACCCCAACAAGAAATAAAAATTGAACATGTTAATTTTAAAAATCTCATTCAAGCCATCAGATTTGAACCATTCTGGTTAAGGTCTAAAGTGGAGATCAATGGAATTAAAATATTTGACTGTAATAATAGTGAATCTGGTATTTATGTTTCAGCACCAATTCTTGATCAAAGAAAAAAAAGCATTCAGTTTAATTTAGAAAACGCTCAATTTTATAATAACAATTCAGGTATTATTTTAGAAGAATTTGGAAATAAAAATCTGTATTACAAATTAAATAATTTGGCTTTATATGAAAACCATTTAACCGGTTCTGATAATACATTGGGAATATTACATCTCAATTTATCAAGTTCATTTAAGCAAGGCACTTATCAAATTGGAAGTTTATTATTCAACCGCAATTTTTCTGATTTAAATGAAATTGGTTTGTCAGTATCAGGAAGCGCAGATTCTGTTTTGGTTGATGAAATATTCACCAAAGAAAACAAGCGACCTATATTTGATTTTAATCTAGATCCGAGGTTACCGCAAGTCAAGTTTCAAGAAAGAGAATTAAACAAATGGCAAGAGAATATCTGTTTAGTAAATGAATTAGAACATTCGCCTGGCTATATCAAACTAAAATTAAAAAACTGTAATGTAATCAGTTTAAAAGATAGCTTAGAACAGCCAATCAAATTCGATTTAAACACCAATAATGATTTGATAATATTAAGCTATTATTATAAGTTAAATCCTGATTATATAGAATTAGATAATTTAACTACCATTCAACTACCTAAAGTTTTGGCAGAACAAATTGCCTATACAGATAGCATTGAAAATAGTGTAAAACAAAGAAGCCTAGACTCGATATTAATTGCTAAAACAGATGTTTTTACTAAAAGTCATGAGTTGGGACTATGGGGAGGATTGTCAATATTTATGGGCGATGTAAAGCATAAATTTGGCATTCCAGGTTGTTTGGAATGGACAGGAGGAATTTATGTTCAGCATAATTATAGAAGAAATTTTTCTTTAAGGGGAAGCTATTATAGAACCAATATTGGAATGCATGATCCAACAGCTCCTTTGTTTTTATTTCAATCAGCTCCTGTTTATATCAACGATGCAAATGGAAGCATATCTCAACTAAGTAGTTGGGAAACTAATTTTAAAACCAAGATTCATTCTCTCGAATTTCAGGCTATTTGGTATTTGGGGAATAAAACTTATCAAAGTCTAAAACAGGATGAAGGTAAATTTATCACAGGACTTTCTTTAGGTGTAGGATTAATGCATTATACACCCTATAGAGGAGTAGTCTACAGCAAGTATAAAGATTCAATTGTTTACGTAGAAGCTCGTCCTTTGGGTTTAGAAGGTCAAAACTTCTTACCAAATAAAAGTAAATATGGAAATTGGGCTATGAATATCTCCGTAGGATTTGAATTCAATTACTTATATAAAAAATGGAAATTCAAATCTGAGATCAAATATACCATCACCGCTACCGATTATTTAGATGATATGGGAACGGGTTATTTGTATGGTGGTAATTACGATGAATGGTTAAAATCCAATAAAGATTGGGTTGGTCCTATTAATAAATTTACTGGCAAACCCGTTAGACTAGAGGAAGTATTTGCTAGGAAGAATTCTGCGGGAACTAGAAGAACCACGGATTTATTACCTGATGGATACATTCAAATACATGTAGGTTGCAGTTATGAGATCGATGATTTACTGCAATCATTCAAGAAGAAAACCCATCAAAACAAAAATAAAAAAAGCTAAAGCTCATTATTGAATAGTGGGTTTTCTAAAATATCTTATATCCTAAACTAATTGGTTTTATTATGAGATTTTATTACTTGAATAGCATTGGTATTGTTAGGGTCGAGCTTCAATGGTTTTTTGTATGCAGCTAAAGCGTATTGAGTTTGATTCATTTTCAATAAACATTCTCCAAGACTATCATACGTATTCGCAGAATTGGGATAAATTTCTGTATTTAGTTTAAAAATGACTGAGGCATCTTTGAGTTTTCCCATTGCCATTAAATCGTAACCCAAAGTATTTAAAGCACCTTCTGAGATATTGTATTCAGGTTCATTTTTTAGCGATTCCTTTTTACATAGATGATAAATGAAATGAATATTTTTTCCGGGCAATAATTCGGAAATACTCTTTTTTAGGTTCCACCGGCAAGTTTCGAGTTGATCTTTTGCTCTATTACTTTGAGGATAATTCCGAGTATTTAATAGCGCAAAACCATAAGCCTTATCATACCATTTTTTATAATTTAAATAATCAATCAATGAACTCGTGCCTTCTTCACTTGGTATGTTTTCGTAAGCAAACTTTTTAGAAATTCGAGTGTAATAATCTGTAATAATTTTCACTGAAGAATCCACACTGGTTTCTGGTTTAAAAATGTCGTACAATTTTTCATTTACAAACCATTTAAAATTTTGAACCAATCCATCATGCATCCCGTAAAACGCTACTGCCCCATGTGAATATTCGGGATAATATTTCCAATTAAACTCAAAATTACTTTTCTGTAATTGTTGGGCATGCTTAGCAAAGTTCATGATACAACGCATATGCCTGCTGTATCCACTCGTGTCTAATGCAATACTGTTCGTATCCATCCCAATAGGCATCGTATGACCCATTGATATATAAAGTGATGTATTGGACAAATCAATTTGATTCAACATCTCCAAACCTTTATTAATCCATGCTCTTTCATGACCTAAACTTGGGTCTAAAGCGATATAAGATTGAAACAAATGGGTTTGATAAAGCATGGTATTCACTACTCGCAATCCGCCTAATGAATGTCCCATGAAAAGCCTGTAAGGATGTGTTGGGTATTTTTTATCTATAAAAGGGATTAATTCTTTTTCAAGAAATTCTGGAAACAAATCAGGTGTTTTTGTGGAGTTATCATTGAAAGTTGGAACCAAATCCTTGATTCGATTTGCATGAAAAAGTCCAACAACAATCATTTGCGGACATTTCTCATTGCCAACAGTATTACTTAAATGATCCAAAACACCTAGAGACTTGGTAAATTGAGTTTCAGCATCGAGTACAAACATAACAGGATAACGATTCTGATTGAACTTAGCACCTTCAGGGATATGAATGACCAACCTTCGTTCCTCTTTTAGAATAGAAGAATATAAGGTATCATAAATAAACTGAGAAGGAATACTTTGTTGAGCACAAAGAATTTTGGCTATAAAAACACAACAAAGAATAAGGACAAATTTAAATTTCATTTTATAGTAATTGATTGAATACACTTAAAGATAAGTGAGGTTCAAAATATGAAAACGGATAGTTCAGGTATTGAAACTGAAAGTAATTCCAAATTCAAAAATGAAAAGAAAAATAGCTAAGATATAGATTGGATAAAAGTAATGGACCTAGGCAGGTATAGTATATATATTGATTTCTGACAAGAACAAAATTGCAACGAGTTCAAAAAAAAACCTCACTAGAAGTAGTGAGGTTTAAAAGGACTTGG